>DAOTZP010000251.1:0-8188 GCA_034434265.1 Anaerolineales bacterium
CAGTGGTCTTTTTGTTTTTTTCATTCCCCAGCGTATTTAACGCAAGTTGCCGCCTTCAAAAGGGAAGAAGGATTTTGCCTGTTTTGAACCGCCGAGTCGCAGAGTTTTTAATGAATTTCTCCGTGTCCTCCGCGCTTCTGCGGTAAAAAATTAAGCAAGGGCGGCAACTTGGGGTATTTATGATATAACATAGCCATTCACAAAACATGAGGTGCAATCAATGAATTCAATCGTTGTTTCGATACTGGTTTTCATTGGGGGGTTGGTTGTTTTAATAGCAGGCGCCGAAGCGCTTGTGCGCGGCGCGGCGCGGCTGGCTGCCATTTTGGGCATTTCGCCGCTGGTCATTGGTTTGACCATCGTAGCGTTTGGCACAAGCTCGCCGGAAATGGCGGTTTCGGTGCAGTCCGCCATGGCAGGTCAGGCGGATATTTCCATTGGCAATGTGATTGGCTCAAATGTATTCAATATTCTGTTCATTCTTGGCATTTCGGCGGTTATACGTCCCATCAAAATTGCCGAGCAGTTGATTCGGTTGGATGCGCCCATCATGGTCGGCGTTTCGGTGTTGGTGATTCTCTTCGCGCTGGATGGCGACATTAGCCGCGTGGACGGCATTACTTTGTTTGCGCTGCTCATCGGGTATGTGATTTTCCTCATCCGCAAGAGCAAAGCCGAAGGGGCGGAAGTGCAGGATGAATACGCGGAAGAATACAAAGTGGAAGAAAAAGGCGCGCCCGCCGTTCTTAAGAATCTTGGCTTGGCGGCGATTGGCTTGGTGATGCTGGTGCTTGGCTCCGATTGGATGGTGGACGCGGCGGTGAACATTGCGGAAATACTCGGCGTGAGTCAGCTGGTCATCGGCTTGACGATTGTCGCGGCGGGAACATCCATGCCCGAAGTGGCGACATCCATCGTGGCGGCATACAAAGGCGAAGGCGATATTTCCGCAGGCAACGTGGTCGGCAGCAACATCTTCAACATGTTGGGCGTGCTTGGCTTGGCGGGCATCTTTGCGCCCGAAAGCGTGCATGTTGCCGGTCAAGTTTTGATGTTTGACATGCCCGCCGCGTTGTTTGCCGCGCTGGTCACCCTTCCCGTCTTTTTTGTGGATAACAACGTCACGCGCTTCGACGGCGCGCTCTTCCTCTCGTACTTTGTGATGTACAACACCTTTGTTGTCTTCCGCGCGTTGAACAACCCCGCGCTTGGCACCCTGCAAACTGTGATGATGATATATGTTCCGCTTACATTTCTCTGGCTGGCGGTGAGCGCATGGCGGCATCACCAAAAACAAAAAACGCAGGCATAACCCTTTCCGTTATATAATGCCTTACAGGCATATCCTTTTTCATGACACCTTTTCTACAACTTTTGTTCGTGCTTTCCATCATTCTCGTTGCCGCAAAAGCGGCGGGATACATCAGCGTACGCATGGGGCAGCCTTCGGTGTTGGGCGAGCTGCTCATTGGCATTTTTCTCGGTCCATCCGTTTTGAACTTGATGGGGCTGCCGTTCATTGACCACAGCATGTCCGAAATCATTCACCTGCTGGGCGAGCTGGGCGTGCTGCTGCTCATGTTCATTGCCGGGCTGGAATTGAATTTGGAAGACATCCGCGAGAATATGAAAATTTCAGCCATCGCGGGTACGCTGGGCGTAATCTTTCCGCTGGCAATGGGCTGGGGCGTGGGTCTGCTGTTTGGAATGAGTCATAGCGCGGGGATTTTCCTTGGGCTGACTTTGGGCGCCACCAGCGTGAGCATCTCCGCCCAAACCTTAATTGAGCTCAAATCGCTGCGGACGCGCGTCGGGCTCAGCCTGCTTGGCGCGGCGGTGTTCGATGACATTCTCGTCATCCTCTTCCTTTCAGTTTTTCTGGCATTACAAACCAGCGCGGGCGGCGGCGCGCTCAGCGTATTGTTCACCATCCTGCGCATGGCGGCGTATTTAGCCGGCGCGGCGTGGATTGGCACAAAAGCGCTGCCGTGGGTTGTGCGGCGCACGTCACAGCTGCCCATCAGTCAAAGCGCGATGAGCGTTGCGTTTGCCGTCATCTTCTTTTACGGCATTACAGCGGAGTTGGTCGGCGGCATGGCTGCCATTACAGGCTCGTTCATTGCCGGGCTTATGCTGGCGCGCACGCCCGAAAAAGACCGCATTGAACACGGCATGTTCACCTTTGCGTACGCGCTGCTCGTCCCCGTCTTTTTTGTTAACATCGGGCTTGCCATTGACCTGCGCCAATTTCAAGCGCAAGCGGTTTGGTTCACGCTTGCCGTCACGCTGGCGGCTGTCATCGGCAAATGGCTCGGCGCGGGCTTGGGCGGAAAACTCGGCGGGTTGAGTCAGCTCGGCGCGGCGCAACTGGGCGCGGGGATGATTTCGCGCGGCGAAGTCGGGTTAATCGTCGCCAGTATGGGAATCAAAAACGGGCTGATGAACAACAATCAGTTCTCCGCCATCATCGTGATGATATTAACCACCACCTTGATTACGCCGCCCATTTTACGCTGGCTGTTTGCCTACCGCAAAACGCTTAACAAAAAACTTAAAACGCAACCAACGGAGGTGTCATAATGTATCTGGTCACTCTGGTGCTGCACGACCCCGACCTGCTGGAAGAAGTGGTGCAGGCTTGGGAAAATACCGGCGTGAAAAGAGCCACCGTGCTTTCCAGCACGGGCATGGGCAGAATGAAGCAAAACCGCGTAACGCGCGATGATTTGCCTCTGCTGCCTGCGCTGAATAATTTTTACGACGAAGCCTCGCAAACGCTCAGCCGCACAATTTTCACCGCCATCAAAGATGAATCTTTAATTGATAAAATTGTCAAAGTCACCGAAGAATTGATAGGCGATATGAGAAAACCCAACACCGGCATTTTGTTTGTCACCCCAATTGTGCGCGCCTACGGGCTGGAAAAGGAGTAAGCCATGAACGAACCGCAAACCCTTCTGCTGGTTGCCGTGATTCAAGACCAGGATTTGGACTCCGCGACCGAAATGCTGCAATACATCGGCGCGTCAATGACCTACCTTTCAAGTTCGGGCGGCTTTTTGGGCAGACGCAATATCACATTGTTGATTGGTCTGCCCGCCGAAAAACTGCAGGATGCGTTAATTGCCCTGCACGACGCCTGCCGCCAGCGCGTGGAATATATGACCCTGCCGCTGGAAGGTTCGCCCATGCCCATGCCTGCGCCGGTGCCAGTGACAGTTGGCGGCGCAACCATATTTGCCCTGCCCGTTGAAAGGTTTGAACAAATCTAGGAGAGAGCCGCCATGAAAATGATTATCATCATCGTCAAAGACAACGACGCCGATACGCTGACGCAAGCATTCACCGCAGAAAATTTTCGCGTAACGCGCGTCGCTTCCACCGGTGGTTTTTTGCGCAGCGGCGTGGTGACCATGCTGCTCGGCGTGGAAGATAAGCAAGTGGACGCCGCGATTGAGGTGGCGCGCAAATCGCTGCCCTCCAAAGGCGACCAAAAACGCGCAACGCTGTTTGTTGTCCCCGTGCATCACTTTGAGCAGGTGTAATTTTCAATTCGCAAACGCGACCCGCCCCGAAATTAAAGTTTCGCGGGCGGGTTTGTTTTTAAGGGCTGTTTCTTAATGTCATTTTGAGCGTAAGCGGCATTGAGTCAGCAGGGCAGAAACCTTTTCCCTGTCAGCAGGCAGGATTTATGGCGCGCAATTCACGGGGAAATTGATTCGCTCGGCAATCGAATTGGGGCGGGTGACTTGAATTTGCACCCAATAATCACCGGCTTGAAAAATCGTATGATAGCCGTTGATGGTTTTTGAGCCTGCTTCTTCAAAAACAATTTCATTCTCAGCCGAGACATACCCCGCGCTGGAAGTTAATACCCAGACAGCAATGGCGGGACCGTTTGCGGTCAACTCCGCTTCAAAGAAAATCGTTTGCGGAAATTGACTGCACGGCACAAACACCCGCCCCGGTTGAATACGCAGACGGATTTTCGTCACCGAAACGGGGGGAGGCGCAACCACCGGCAAACGCGAAGCGTCGCCGCCTGTGAGGCTGGTCACGTTGGCAGCCACCCAGCATTTTCCGTTTGGGTTGCCCGGGTCACGGACGTACCACCATGTGGATTGCTCATTGCGTCCGACAACGCGGGCAAATTGTCCCTGCTCCAGTTCGTTGACAAATGCGTACACAACGCCCGGTCCATAACGGCAGTTTACGCGCTGTTCCGTCACCCGCAGCGTGAGTTGCGCGGGAGTTTCCGTGGGCGGAATGACGGTGGCGGTTGGGTACGGGGTAAAGGAAGGCGGCGGAACAGCAGTCGGCGTTAAAGCCAGCGGCGCGTTGCAGGCTGTTCCCCAAAACAGCAGAAACACCACAATCCATACGATGATTTTTTTCATATTGAGATAAAAGAGGCGGCTTTGCGCGCGCCGCCTCTTTCCATTTTTGTTTTGAATTAACCGCCCAGAAACGAAAGGAAATACCCAAAGAATGTGCCAATCAAGCCTGCGGCAAGCCCGCCGATTAATCCGCGAATGATGGCGGCGCGTGTGGGAGTCTCCGGCTTGCGCGCGGTGAAGCCGCCAATCCACCCGCCTATCAAGCCGGTCATCAGGCCGGGCGGCGCGGCGCACATCATCCCCAGCAAAAAAGCCGCGCCAATTTGCGATGAGGTGTTCACATTGGTTGAACTAAAAAAAATAAGCGCTAAAGAAACAATCAAAAATCCCTCAAACATCCCGGCTGCCGCGCCCACAGCAGAGGCAATGAATAAATTTTTCCAGTTCATGGCGGCTCCTTTTTGAATTTTCGCTTTCCCTTGCAAGTTGACTTAACTACGCATCTTATTATACCCAGCGCGGTGAAAAATGTGGCGGGAAGGTTTGCGCAAAAATCATGGCAGTGTGGAACATCCGCGCACAAAAAAGCCGCACCCTTTCGGACACGGCTCACCACTGAATACTGAATACTGAATACTGAATATCGCCTAAACCTTTCCCGTTATCATCGCAAGTTTCACTTCGCCAATGGCTTTGGTGACCTTGATTTCACGCGGGCAGGCTTCGGTGCAGTTATACGCGGTGTGACAGCGGGCAATGCCATCTGTCTCGGCGAGGATTTGCAAACGCTCAGCGGCGGCTTCGTCGCGGCTGTCGAAGATGAAGCGGTGCGCGGCGACGATGGCGGCGGGTCCGTAATATTCGCCGTTTGCCCAGTAAGACGGGCAGGACGTGGTGCAGCACGCGCAAAGAATACATTTGGTGGTTTCATCAAAGCGCGCGCGGTCTTCGGGGCTTTGCAGGCGCTCGCGGTTGCCTTCGGGCAGCGGGCTTTCGTTGATGAAATACGGCAGCACTTTCTTGTAGTTATCGAAGAACGGCTCCATATCCACAATCAAATCTTTTTTAATCGGCAGACCGAGAATCGGCTCGACGGTGATGTTTTCGCCCACATCGCGCACAAGGGTTTTACACGCCAGCATGTTGCGCCCGTTGATGCGCATCGCATCCGAGCCGCATACGCCATGCGCGCACGAACGGCGGAAGGAAAGCGTGCCGTCGGTTTTGCCTTTGATGTATTCCAGCACATCCAGCACGCGGTCGTTCGGGTCGGCTTCCAATTTGTAGGTGACGTAGTTGCCGCGTTTGTCTTTTTCAGGGTTGTATCGGAAAATTTTAACTGTAATTTCCATGCTCGCCTCTATTAGTACACTCTGGCTTTCGGCTGATGTTTGGTGATGGTCACCGGCTTGTAGCTGATTTGCAGTTTGCCGTCTTTCTTTGCAATCAAGGTGTGCTTCAACCATTCCTTGTCATCGCGTTCGGGATAATCCTCGCGGGAATGTCCGCCGCGGCTTTCTTTGCGGTTGAGCGCGCTCATGGCAACCACTTCCGCAACTTCGAGCATGTTGCCAAGTTCCCACGCGTTGAGCAGTTCGGTGTTGAAGATTTTACCCGTGTCGGTGACTTTTACTTCGGCAAATCGTTTTTGCAGCTCGCGCACTTTTTCCAGCGCGGAGGTCATATCCTTCTCGTTGCGGTAAATGCCCACATCCGCGAACATGACGCTTTTCAATTCGGCGGCAATGTCGAAGGCGTTTTCCTTGCCCGAGGCGTTGTGGAATTTCGCCAACGCGGATAAGGCTTCCCCTTCGGGAGACGCGGGCAGGGGAGAAAAATCCGCGCTTTTGGCGTATTCGGCGGCGCGTAATCCCGCGTATTTTCCAAACACAACCAAATCGAGCAGCGAGTTTGTTCCCAAGCGGTTTGCGCCGTGAACCGAAACGCACGCGCACTCGCCCGCCGCATACAAACCGGGGAAAACCGTGCCTTTATCGTCAATCACCACTTCGCCAAATTTGTTGGTGGGGATGCCGCCCATCGTATAGTGCGCGGTGGGCTGAATGGGCATCATTTGCGTAACGGGGTCCACGCCGAGATACACGCGGCAGAAGTCAATAATATCGGGGAGTTTTTGCAGAACCTGTTCCGCGGTGAGATTGTAGGGCGAGCCGTCCGGGTTGGTACGCCCGTCCATCGCCGCGAACTTGTTCACGCTTTCGGGGCGTACATCCAAATAAACATAGTTCTTGCCGTTTACGCCGCGCCCTTCTTTGATTTCGGTATAAATCGCGCGCGAGACCACGTCGCGCGAGGCGAGGTCTTTTACAGTGGGCGCATACTTTGGCATGAAGCGTTCACCATTGCCGTTGATGAGAACGCCGCCTTCGCCGCGCACGCCTTCGGTGATGAGAATACCCAGTTTGTAAATGCCCGTCGGGTGAAATTGGAAGAATTCCATATCTTCCAGCGGCAGACCTTTGCGGAGCAAAATTGCCGCGCCGTCGCCGGTATAAGCGTAGGCGTTGGAGGTCACTTCAAAAATGCGTCCATGCCCGCCGGTGGCAAAGACAACAGACTTTGCGTGAAAGGTGTGCAGCTCGCCGGTGGCGAGTTCCACTGCCACCACGCCCGCCGCTTTGCCGTTGACGATGAGCAAATCCAGCGCTTGATATTCGTCAAAGAAATTGACCTTGTTCTTCAAGCATTGCTGGTAAAGCGTTTGCAAAATCATGTGGCCGGTGCGGTCTGCGGCATGCGCCGCGCGGCGTACTGGTTTGCCGGTGACGTTGTTGGTATGCCCGCCAAAGGGACGCTGTGAAATGCGTCCATCGGGCGTGCGGTCAAACGGCAGCCCCATGTGTTCCAGTTCGAGTACCGCGTCAATCGCTTCCTCGCACATGAATTCAATCGCGTCCTGGTCGCCGAGATAATCGGACCCTTTGACCGTGTCGTACACATGCCATTCGGGTTTGTCTTCTTCATAGTTGCCCAGCGCGGCGGAAATTCCGCCCTGCGCCGCGCCCGTATGCGAGCGCGTGGGATATAACTTGCTGATGACGGCGGTCTTCGCGCCGCGCGAGGCATACAAGCCGGCCATTAAACCCGCGCCGCCCGCGCCAACCACCACAACATCAAATTGATGAACCTTTGCCATGAAATCGCTCCTCATGCGAAAATTTACGAAGTCCAGATAACATACGCGCCGATGACGCTCATTGAAAGCATAAGCGCAATACTGAGCAGGCGCACAACCTTGCGCCCGGCGGCGCTGGCGATGTAATCATCCGCAATGACCACCAGCCCGTGAACGCCGTGCGCGGTGGCAACCAGCAGCAACAAAATGGCGGTGACTTTCCAGAAGGGAGTCGCCCACGGCTCAAGGTCGGGAACATCGGTGCTTTGCACATGGCTGACATTTGGCATAAAAGACCAGCGCATCACATCCGCAAGGCTCATGTTGTTGCGCGCGCCCATCACCAGCGCGCCAATCAACGCAAAGAGAATGAGGGCGTACATTGCCAGCGCGGAAAGGCGCGTAAAGAGCCACATCTGCGTTTCAAAGTTCATCAAGCCGCGCTGCTTGATGGAAAGTTTTCTTGTTTTCGATGTCATGCTAACCTCCCAGCCCCGCGCTGGTGATGACGTAAACCGCCATGCCAAAAATTGGCAAAAAGACAGCCCATTCCACCCAGATGGCTTCGGTTTGATAATCCAGCAATTTGGGGAACAAATCCAAAATCGTAATGCGTAAACCGTTAATTGCGTGAAACAGCACGCAGAAGAAAATAAAAATCTGAAATCCCCAGCTCTCGTACACATTGTTCAGGAACGCGCCCGCCCTGCCGCCA
>DAOTZP010000252.1:0-5034 GCA_034434265.1 Anaerolineales bacterium
CGCACACCATACGGCGAAATTGACATCATCGCGCAATTGGCGGATGTGACTGTGTTTGTCGAAGTCAAAACGCTGACCAAAAACAGCGGGCTGCTGCCGGAGCATAACATCACGCCGCGCAAGTTGAAGCACATGGTCAACGCTGCAGCGCATTATGCCGCCGAACATGAAATTGATCACTGGCGGCTGGATGTAATTTCCGTGCAAGGCAAACCCGAAGGCGAGCCGCCGGTCATTACGCACTTTGAAAGCGTTTAATTTATAATTTTTTTACCAGCCAAAAAACAGGAGAGCCGCATGGCATACATCATAGGACCGGACGTCAGCTTCTATCAAGATGACCCTGAAACCCCGCAAGGCATTGACTTTGTAAAAATGCGCCAGTCGGCGGAGTTTGTCATCATCCGCGCGGGGCAAAACTTATGGGTGGACCCGGATTTCAAATTCAACTGGAAACAATCCAAACTGGCTGGCTTTCCGCGCGGGTCGTATTGGTTTTACGACAGCCGCGCCGACCCAAAACGTCAAGCCGAGTTGTGGGTGCAGCAATTTGAAGGCGATTTTGGCGAACTGCCCCTCTTTGCCGATTTTGAAGACCGCTACAACGGCACATACAAAGGCTGGCGAAACTGGTACAACTTTTTGGAGCGATTAAAGCAACTTGTCCCCGGAAAGGAAATTGCCATTTACACCGCCTTTTACTATTGGAGAGACAACGCGCCCAACCCCGCCACCCAGCCAAACGAGCTGGCATACTTCCGTCAATACCCGTTGTGGATTGCCAACTACGGCGCGACAAAACCGCTTATTCCCAAACCGTGGGGCGAGGACGAATGGCTGTTTTGGCAATACACCGAAACTGGCGACGGCAAACTCTATGGCGTGGAAAGCAAAGGCATTGACCTTAACTACTTCAACGGCGATTTGGAGGCGTTTCGCAAACGCTTCAAACTGAGCGACGCGCCCCCGCCTCCCCCGCCGGATGAAGGCACGCCCACCGGCAAAATGTATCGCGTCACCGCGCAGACTCTTTCCGTGTATGAAGGTCCCGCCTCCAACTTGACCGTGCTTGGCGCGCTTGCCGCAAATGAAATTGTGGAAGAAGTCGGCGCAACGCCCGACCGGACATGGCTGCGGGTTCGACGGGCAGATAAAAGCCTGAACGGATGGTGTCTCGCGTCGTTTTTGCAAGAGCAAACCGCCCCGCCCGATGATGGAACTCCGACGGGCAAAATTTATCAGGTGACGGCGGTCCCATCCTTGCGCGTGCGCGAAGGTCCCGGCACAAGCTACGCTTCAATTGCCACTTTGCCCACCAATGAAAAGGTGGAAGAAATCGGCTCAAACGCCGACCGTTCATGGCTGCGAATTCGCAAACTGGATAATAGTCTCAAAGGCTGGTGTTCGGCTTTGTATCTAAAATTGGTGCAAACGCCGCCGGAGCCGCCCCCGCCTGCGGATAAAAAATACAAGCGCGTAACAACCACCGCGCTCAACGTGCGCGAAGGACCCGGCACATCGTTCAAAGCGCTGGGATTTGTAACCTTTGGCGAAGTGGTGGAAGCGCTGGGCAGCAACGCGGATAAGACGTGGGTGAACATTGCCAAACTGGGAAGCCCGCTTAAAGGCTGGAGTTCGGCGCAATACCTGATGGACGTGGAAGACGCCCCGCCGCCCGTGCCGGACGGCATGACGCCGATTGCCCCCTTTGATGAAGATAAACGCTGGTATCGCGTGGCAATTGCTCCGCTGCCCGTGCGCGAAACGCCCGGCGCCAGCGCGAAAATTCTCGGCACATTGGTATTGGATGACACCGTGCCAGCTTTGGATGAATCCAACCCGAATTGGATTCAAATTCGCCGCGTGGACGGTTTGACCGGCTGGTGTGAAAAGAAAAATTTTGTCTTTTTGAGCAGCGCGCGCCCGGCGTCTGTTCGGCAAAATTTATTTCGCGGCGTGACGTATCTTTATAAAGACCTGACTTCGCCGCGCAAAAACCGAATGCACGTTATGGCGGTGGATTTACAAACCACCGGCTTGGAATTTTTGGTGACCCCTTCGCCCAACACCAACGGGCTGATTTGCACACGCATTCCGGCGCGTTTCCTTAAGGAATTTGGCTTGGGGTTTGCAGTGAACGGCGACGGTTTCGCCTATCAAAATCCGACGACCTTTCCGCCTGCGGCGTATTGCCCGGGCGGAGGGGAGCCGGTCAAGGTCAACGGGTATGCGGCTTCGCGCGGGAAGGTGTATTCATCCGTCAAAAACGGACAGCCGATTGTGTATATCAACTCGAAGAATCAGGTTGTCATAAATCAAACGCCTGCGACGGTTTTCAATGCGGTTTCCGGCGACCGTCTGATTGTGCAATACGGTCAGGTGGTGAAAAACCTTGCGGACGCAACTCCCAACCCGCGCACGGGAATTGGGTTGAACAAACTGGGGCGCTGGCTTATCTTCATGGTAATTGATGGACGCCAGCCCGGCGTAAGCGAAGGCGTGACCATCAGCGAACTTGCCGAGCAGTTAATTTCCTACGGCGCATATACCGCCGTGAATATGGATGGCGGCGGCTCTTCCGCCATGGTCATTCGCGGCGTGGATGGAAACCCGGTATTGCTAAACACGCCCATTGACCAAAACATTCCCGGCAAGGAAAGGTCGGTTGCCAATCACATCGGGCTGTTGGTTAAATAAGTTTGAATGAAAAAGACACGCTTGAGTAGAACCACATAAACCCGTCAGGTTTTTTTCATCCTTCGGGGGTGAAACTTGTTTTATGAATACGCTGTGGTGAAACCTTGCAGAAAGCCTGCAAAATTAGACGCTCCCAATTTTTGCGTTTTTTAAGAGTATAAAGCAATCAGGGTATAATTCATCAAATTAGGCTGAGTTTCTTGCGAGCCTGTTGTCTTTTGACAATGGGGGAATTTTTTAACCAATAAACCAATAAACCAATAAAACAATAAACCAATAAAAGAGGAGAGTGTCTCATGTTGGGTTTGCTTGTTCGGCATTGTCGGGCTGGATTGCTTGCATGGATGAGGGGCGAAATCAAACGCGCTTCTCTTTTTATTTTCGTTGTGATTCTTGTGCTGGGCGCGGCGGGGGCTGCGCGCGCCGCCGGGTTTGATGTAACCGTCAGCATGACGGATACCCTCATCAACGACGACTCGGATGGCAAAGCCGATGCGGGGGAGAAAATTTTATACACGGTCACTGTCACAAACGGGGGCGCAACAAATTATAGCGATGTGGAATTTTCAGCGACATTGGATTCAAATACAACGCTCGCGGCAGGCTCTTTGAATGTTTCCCCGCTGGCGTTTGATGATAGTTATGAAACCATTGGCAATACATTATTGGAAGTCGGCGTAATCGCCAGCGGAGGACCCGCCGTGACAACCACTGGCAGCCTGTTTGCCAATGATGTTGAATTTTTGAGCGATGCATTTACGCTTAAACAAGTCGGCGCGGATACTTCCGCCCCGTTTGTGGATGTTGTCACCGCAAACGGCGGGCAGGTCACAGTGGAAGCGGACGGCGATTTTTCCTACCTTCCGCCTGCCGGGTTTAGCGGCGCGGATACGTTTACTTACGTCATCACCGACGCCGGGTCGGATGATATTGCGGGCAACGCGGATGATTTGACCAGCGCGGCGACTGTAACAATTACGGTCACAAGCGCGCGCGTCTGGTATGTAAAGAACAATGCGGCGGCGGGCGGGGATGGACGTTCCAGCACGCCGTTTGACACGCTGGCGGAAGCCGCGTCCGCATCGAGCGCGGGCGATACGATTTACGTCTTTGCGGGGAATGGCACAACCGCCGGGCAAAATAGCGGAATTAGCCTGAAAAACAATCAGCGTTTGTTGGGCGCGGGCGTGGCGCTTACTGTGCCGGTCAGCGTGAATGGCGGCGCAAATCCCACTGTGATATTAAGCGCGGGAACAAAGCCAAAAATTGCAAACAGTTCAGGCAACGGCGTGACCGTAGATACAACCGCCATCCTTGCCTCGTTCAGCGGCGTTCAAATTCGCGGGTTGGATATTTCCGCCTCAGGCGCGGGCAGCAATGCAATTGATGTAACCACCACCAGCACATACGGCGGTGAAATCGAAATTGGCGATAACGCCATCAGCGGCGCAGCCGCGGAGGGAATTGACATCAACGGCGGCGGGTCCGGTTTGTTGGTATTGAGCGTTCACGATAACACGGTCACCGCCAGTGGAAACGGCATTGATATTTATCGTTCGGCTGGCACGATGACCATTACCGCGTTTGACGATAACGTCATTCACGGCGATACGGGCGGGTCGGGAATTTATGTGAGCAGCGCGGGAGTCGCCACCATTCTTTTTGACGCGGATACCGCCGCCAGCAATTTTCAGACGGTTTCCGGCGGCGCAACAGTGATTGGCGCTTCTGGAAATTCGGTGGGCGCAAACGGCTTGTATTTGCATAACATTCGCGGCGATATTTCTTTCACAGATTTGGATATCTATTCCGGCGCGGGGACATCTTTATATCTTTTGGGAACAACGCCCAATTACACCGGAAGTTCAGGAACGCGCCTGACCGCAAACACAAATACGCCCTTGCTTGCCGCCAGCAGCGGCGGCGCGTTGGATGTGACCGATGCAAACATCAATTTGAATATATCAGGCGGTTTTAGCAGCACGAACACTTCCGCCACCAAAGGCATTTCTTTAACGCGGGTCAGCGGCGCGTTGACCGTTGCATCCGGCGGCGGCATCACCAGTTCGCACGCTTCAGGCGCGGGGGTTTACATCAACGGCGGAAGTAATTCCAACGCAAATGTGAATGTGATTTACAGCAGCACGATTACAGCCGATATGGGCAGACTGGTGGAGATTACAAACGTCACCGCAACCGGCAGCGAATATCTCTTCAACGGCGCAATTACCGATAACGATGACGGCGATGGGACCGAGACCGGCATTTCCCTTACAAACAACAGCGGAGCGACCATCACGTTTGCGGGCGGGCTGACGGTTCGCACGACGACCAACC
>DAOTZP010000253.1:0-7520 GCA_034434265.1 Anaerolineales bacterium
CTGTTTTGAACCGCCGATGTGCAGAGGGCGCAGAGTTTTTAATGAATTTCTCCGTGTCCTCCGCGCCTCTGCGGTAAAAATTAAGCAAGGGTAGCAACTTGGGTTAAGTATGTCCAATTCCGATTAACTTTCTATCATGCGGCAGGCAGCGTAAAAGTAAATACGCTGCCTTTGTTTTTTCCTTCGCTTTGCGCGGCGATTTTTCCGCCCATCGCCTCAACCAAATGCTTTGCAATCGTCAACCCAATGCCCGAACCGCCGCGCGCGCGGGAACGCGATTTATCGGCGCGGTAAAAGCGGTCAAAGATGCGCGGCAAATGCCCGGCTTCGATTCCTTCGCCCGTATCGCGGACGGAGATTTTCACCTCATTTTTTTCGCGCGCAGCGGAAATGCTCACCACGCCGTTTTCGGGGGTGTGCCGCAGGGCATTCCCAACCAAATTGGTTAACACTTGCACGGCGCGTCCCTCATCCGCAAGAAAAAATACGGGCTCAGGCGGCAGGTCAACGGAAAGCGAGACGCGCTTTGCGTCAAATTGATTTTGCAAACGTTTGACAACCGTGCCAATCACCAAAGCCGAATCAACAGGGCGGATATCCAAAGCAATGGCGCGGGATTCCACGCGGCTGAGTTCCTGCAAATCATCCACCAAATGATTGAGCCTTTCGGCTTCTTTATGAATTTGTTGATACGTTTCATCCGATGCGGGCAGCACGCCGTCCATCAAGCCTTCCGCCGAGCCTTTAATGGCAGTCAGCGGCGTGCGAAGTTCATGCGCCACATCGCCAATTAACTGACGGCGCATGGTTTCCACCTGTTCGAGCCGCTCCGCCATTTGATTGAAGCTTCGCGCCAACTGACCAAGCTCATCAGATTGATGAACCTGCACGCGCTCGTCGTATCGCCCTTCGGCAATGCGTTCGCTGGCTTGCGTCATGCGGTGAATGGGCGCAACAACGCCGCGGCTGATGAACACGCTGGCAAGCAGGGCAACCAGCGAGGCAATCACCACCGCAAGAATCAAAGACTCGTTAAAGGATGTTTGAAATTCCTGATAATACTGCGCCATCATGCCGCCGCCCTGCCCCATGCCCAAACCCTGTCCCATGCCCTGCCCGCGCATGTTTTGTTCCATTGCAGACAAATGCCGCTGATATGCCCGCGGCGCGGTAAACCTTGTGGCAACCCAAATTGACCCCATGCCAATCACAATCACCAAAAAATAGGAGGCAAAAAGTTTGAAGACCAAACGCGAGCGGATGTAATTCATACGACCTCATCGTCAAAGCGGTAGCCCACGCCGCGCACGGTGGCAATCAAATCGGGGTTGCCCAGCTTTTGGCGCACATGACCAAGATGCACATCCACCACGCGCATTTCGCCAAAATATTCCCCGCCCCACACCCTTTCCAACAACTGCTCGCGTGAAAGCACACGACCGCGATTTTCAGCAAGCGCGCGCAGCAAATCAAACTCGCTGGCGGTCAATTCAACGGGACGGTCATCCACCGTGACGACTCTTGCGGCGGTATCAATCCTCACATGGCGGAACGCGAGGACGCCCCCCTCCGGGCTGGATGCCGCGCCCGCCTGCATTCTCCGCAGGGCGGCTTTGATTCTCGCCACCAATTCGCGCGGGCTAAACGGCTTGGTGACGTAATCATCCGCGCCGACGGTCAAGCCGACGATTTTATCGGTCTCTTCCGTCCGCGCGGTGAGCATAATCACATACACTTGCGATTCGCGGCGCAAACGCGAGAGCAATTCAATGCCGTCCATGCCGGGCAGCATCACATCCAGCAGAATAATATCGGGCTTGAAAGCGCGGGCGGCTTTCAAGCCGGCGTTGCCATCCGCGGCGGTGTACACTTGATACCCTTCGGGTTTTAAGTACGCCTGCACAAGATTCACAATTGAAGGCTCATCGTCAATAATCAGAATTTTTGTCATAACGCCACTTTACCTTTTCAAGTTTTTTACATCATAAAGCCTTTGTAAAGATTCGGTAAAGGCTGAAAAGCGGACAAGAAGCGCCCAAAAAACCGCCGAAAATCATGTGGACAAGAGCGCGCATTCGTGATTAAATTTGCCCATTGGCATCCGCTTCGCCTTCTTCACAAGCGGCAGGAATCATTTTTGACAAACAAGGAGAATCCCATGACCACTGTACGAAAATTGCTGGAATCCAAAAAAACCGCAACCAATTTCACAGTCGCCTCCACCGATACTGTCTTGCAAGCCATCAAAGTGATGACAGAAGCGCACATCGGCGCCGTATTGGTCACCGAAGGAGGAAAAATTGTGGGAATCTACACGGAACGCGACTATCTCTACAAAGGAGAAGCGGCGGGACGCAGCGCAAAGGATACCAAAATCAAAGATGTAATGATAACCAAGATTCTCACTGTCACAAAAGAAACCAGCGTGGACCAATGCATGGCGTTGATGAAACAGCACAACATCCGCCACCTGCCCGTAGTGGAAAACGACCAGCTCGTCGGCATTGTCTCCATCCGCGATGTGTTGTTTGCCGCGCTCGAAAACAAGGAAAGCGAAATTCGCGGTTTGGAAAACTACATCATGGGTTCGGGTTTTCAATCGTAATCAGAGCGCCATTTTCTCATTGCAAAAAGAGACACGAGTTGAAAAACCCGTGTCTCTTTTCTTTCACTGGTAAAATCGCACGCATGTATTCCAAAGCCGTTGTTTTTTTTGTCATGATTTCAATTTTATTAACCGCCTGCACGCAAGTTGTGGAAGAGCCGTTAAGTTACCCAACCTACGACCCGTTTTTGCCGGTTGCCACGCGGACTCCCGTCATATACGGCGCGCCGCTGACTCATACCCCCACGCCGCCGCCGCCGACGGCAACACGCGAACCTACGCCAACCCGCGCGCCGCTGAGCGTGCTGCTGCCGATGACTCCGCCTCCGGGCGCGGCTGAAGTTCTATCCGTAGAAACGCCCACCCCGGATGCGCAGCGCGCGCTTCCCACCCCGCGCCAAGACTCCGAGCAATATATCGTCCAGCCGGGCGATACGCTTGGTCACATTGCAGAACGATATGGAATCAGCGTGCAAACATTGATGGAAGCAAACAACATCAGCGACCCGAATATTTTGGAAATCGGCATGTTGCTGAATGTGCCGGCGCCCAACCTAATTGGGGTTGGCAGCGGATTCAAGGTCATCCCAGATTCGGAACTGGTGTACGGACCAGCCACCGCGTACTTTGACATCAAAGCATTTATAGACAGCCAAAACGGATATCTAAAAGACTACACCCAAGAGGTGAACGGAATTCCGCTGGCGGGGTATGAAATTGTTGAAATCGTATCGCGCAACTATTCCGTCAACCCGCGTCTTTTGCTTGCCCTGCTTGAATACCAAAGCGAATGGGTGACAAACCGCAATCCGCTTAATACATCCTATCCAATGGGATTCTTAAGCGAGAATCATTACGGGCTGTATCGTCAACTGACTTGGGCGGCAAACACGCTCAATCAGGGATATTACCTTTGGAAAGCAAATCAGATTTCCACGTTTGTCATGAACGACAACAGCATTGTCCCCGCCGACCCAACCATCAACGCGGGGACAGCCGCCGTGCAATACTTTTTCTCCAAACTGGATGACCGCGCCGTTTGGGAACAGGATGTCAGCGGAACAGGGCTGCTGTTGACGTATTTCGTCTTCTTTGGCAATCCGTTTCACTACGCCATCGAACCCCTCGTCCCCGAAAATTTAACCCAGCCTGTGATGAATTTGCCGTTCAGTTCACAGGAAGATTGGTACTACACGGGCGGACCGCACGGCGGCTGGGATTCCGGCTCGGCATGGGCAGCGCTCGATTTTGCGCCGCCCGGCGACAACGGCGGCTGCGGAGTCAGCCCGCTTTGGGTTACAGCCGTTGCCAATGGTCTCATCCTTCGCTCATCCAACGGCGCAGTGCTGCAGGATTTGGATAACGACGGATATGAACAAACCGGCTGGGTGATTTTATACATGCATGTTGCCGCGCAAGACAGCGCGCAGCCCGGCGAATATTTATACGCCGGAGAAAAAGTAGGGCATCCCTCCTGTGAAGGCGGAGTTTCAAACGCCACGCATTTGCACATTGCGCGCAAATACAACGGGGAATGGATTGCCGCTGGTGGTCCCATCCCCTTTAACCTTGACGGTTGGATTGCGCAGGCAACCACAACGGAATATGACGGCTTTCTAACGCGCAACGGCATCACCATTGAAGCGTTCGACAGCGCCAACGACTTTAATCTGATTTCACGATAACCGCGCGCGCAAAATATGTACCGAAACGATATAATTCATCTCATGCAGCGCTTATTAATTGTTGCCTTAATCACCGTAATAGTTACATCCGGGTGCGGACAAACTCCATCACTGTGGGGCGTTGCCCAAACCCCAACCCCGCCCGGAATTGAATCTGCCGCGCACCTTGTGGACCCGTTCAACATGCAAGACCACCCCAGCCTGTTCCCAACCGCCACAGCAGCGGCTGCCGTACCGGTCATTGAAATTCCAATCACGCCAACGCTGGCAATACCAACGCCAAACGGAATCAACCCGGTGTTTGCCGCCACGCTTACCCCTTCATACGACACGCCGCCGTTTCTATATTACACCCACAGCGGCGACATGCTCTCCGCTGTCGCGGCGCGTTTCGGCGTGAATCAAGCAGAAATTACGTCCGACGCCAACTTAACCAGCACAAGCCTCATTGAACCCGGAACGCTGCTCATCATACCCAACCGCATCACCGAAGACACTTCACCTTACACCCAAATCATACCGGATGCCGAAGTGATTTTTTCCTTCACCGCCGCAAATTTTAATATTCATGAATACGTCAAACAACAAGGCGGATACTTAAGCAAATACAAAGACTATCTCGGCTCCACAGGCTGGATAAACGGCGATGACGCAATTGAAAGGCTCGCATACGAAAATTCCATCAATCCGCGCCTCATTCTTGCGCTGCTTGAATTTGAAAGCCGCTGGGTGCGCGGCAAGCCGGTGGACGAGTTTCACAAAAATTACCCAATGGGATTTAACGACTACCGCTACAAAGGCATGTCCGTTCAACTCGTGTGGGCAATCAACAACCTGTCCATTGGGTATTACAGCTGGCGCGCCGGAACGCTGACTCATCTTGAATTTCCAGATGGCAGTAAACTGCGCATTGACCCTCGTTTGAATGCAGGCACAGTTGCGCTGCAATATCTCTTTTCACGGCTGTACAACCGCCAAAAATGGGAACAACTGATAGACCCGCAAAACGGCTTCCCCGCCATGTATGCGGAAATGTTCGGCGACCCTTGGGCGCGCGCCGAAGCCGTTGACCCCATCTTCCCCCCCGCGCTCAACCAGCCCGAGCTGGTACTTCCCATCGAACCCGGCGCCGAATGGAACTTCACCGGCGGACCGCATAACGCATGGGGACAACTCAACCCGGAAATCTACGGAGACAAAAACAGCGTGTACGCCGCCATTGACCTTTCGCCTTCCGCCGCGCGAAGCGGATGCACGCCAACCCCAACATGGGTGGTGGCAGCGGCGCCCGGGCTGGTTGTCCGTTCCTCAAACGGCGCTGTCGTCGTGGACTTGGATGGAGACGGCTATGAGCAAACCGGGTGGAATCTGCTATACATGCACATTGCATCCAAAGACCGCGTGCCGGTTGGAACATGGGTGGAAACAAACGACCGCATCGGACACGCCTCTTGCGAGGGCGGGGTTTCCACCGGCACGCACCTGCACTTTGCCCGCAAATACAACGGAGAATGGGTCACCGCCGATGGACCCATTCCCTTTATCATTGACGGCTGGCGCGTCGTTGCCGGAACAAAAGCTTACGAAGGCAAACTTGTCAAAAATGACAAGGAAATCATTGCCGACCCCTATGGACAAAAATGGTCGAACATCGTCCGCGAAACGGAATAAAACCCCACGCTGCCATTCTTTTTACAATCGCGCTGGTTTTCTCATCCTGCCGCCCGGCGCCGTCCGTCATCAATTCCCCCGTTTCACAAGCCGAAGCAGATAGCCCGGCAGCAGAAAGCCCAACCGCGCTTCCCACACGCATCGCTTACGCGCCCGGTCAACTGGTGGATTACACAGCCCAAACCGGCGATACGCTTCCCGCGCTTGCCGCGCGCTTCAACACAACCGTTGAAGAAATCCTCGCCGCCAACCCGTTCATCCCGCAAAACGCCACCACCATGCCGCCGGACATGCCCATGAAAATCCCCATCTATTTTCGCGCGCTTTGGGCAAGCCCGTTTCAAATCATCCCCGACCACGCATTCGTGAATGGACCTACGGTCATTGGGTTTAACACACAAGCCTTTGTAGCCGAACAACCCGGCTGGCTGAAAGAATACCGCATCTATGCCAGCGGAAAGTGGCGCAGCGGCGCCGAAATGGTGGACTTTGTCGCCGTCAATTACAGCATCAACCCACGCTTGCTGCTTGCCATTTTGGAATATCAGGGCGGCGCGTTAACACAACCAGAACCGCCTGTAAAGAAAAACCTGCTTGGCTTAAAACGACCATTTTGGGAAAACCCCTATTTACAACTGGTCATGGCAGCCAATACATTAAACAACGGCTATTACGGATGGAGAGTGGGAAGCCTGCTGGAATTTGAAGACGCGCAAAAAATATTAATCCGCCCGGACCCGTGGCAAAACGCCGGTTCGGTTGCGCTGCAATATTATTACTCGCGCATGATGAGCGGCAAAGACTATGACCTCGCCACAGGTCCGCAAGGATTCATTAAAACCTACACTCAACTCTTTGGGAATCCTTGGGAAGATGAAACAATCCTCATCCCCGGCAGTCTGCAACAGCCCGCGCTGCAACTTCCCTTTCCTTACAATCAAGTCTGGTCATATACAGGCGGTCCGCACACCGGCTGGGGTACAGGTCAGCCGCTGGCAGCCATAGATTTTGCGCCCCCATCCTCCAAATCGGGGTGCTTCATCGCGGATGAAAAGCACTACGCCACCGCAATGGCGGATGGCGTCGTAGTCCGCTCAGGCATAGACGGCGTTGCGCTCGACCTCGATAAGGATGGAGATGAACGCACAGGCTGGGTGTTATTCTACCTTCACCTTGCAACCAAACAGCGCGCGCCCGTAGGGGCAATCTTAAAAACCGGCGATATGATTGGCTATCCATCCTGCGAAGGGGGGCGCTCCACAGGAACGCACGAACACGTTGCCCGCAAATACAACGGCGAATGGATTGTCGCGGACAGCGCCATCCCATTCACCTTAAACGGCTGGGTGGCGCGCAACGGCTCACGCGAATATCTTGGCACGCTCACCAAAGGCGGAACAACCGTCATTGCCTGTGAATGCGGCGATGCATACACAGCCATTGCAAACACCGAATCTCCATAAAATACGCGCTTAAGACAATTCTTAAAAAAGGGGTGAAAAAATATTTTAACTATGGTATAAAAACAGCAGGGACATAACTGTTTATTATTTTCACAG
>DAOTZP010000254.1:0-2226 GCA_034434265.1 Anaerolineales bacterium
CCTTCCTGCCGCTGGCGTGGATTGGCGAACAGATGATGTGTATGTCTTGCGGTCTTCAAATTGGATACACGGTTAACTTCCCCGAAGAGCCGGAAACCGTTCAGCACGACATCCGCGAGATTGGACCCAAAGTGATGTTTAGCCCGCCGCGTATTTGGGAGAACTTCGTCAGTCAAGTGCAGGTCAAAATCGAAGACAGCACGCGCTTCAAAAAATTCATGTACAACTGGGCAATGAAAGTCGGCTACGAAATGGCGGATACGCGCTTTCGCAAGCAAACGCCATCGGGCATGTTGAAGTTCAAGTACTTCATTGCGGATTGGACGGTGTTTCAGGAAATTAAAGACCACCTCGGCTTGCGGCATCTTAAGCGCGCTTACACTGGCGGCGCCGCGCTCGGTCCCGATGTGTTCCGCTTCTTCCACGCCATGGGAGTCAACCTTAAGCAAATTTACGGGCAGACGGAAATCAACGGTATTGCGGTTGTCCACCGCGACGGCGATATTAAATTCCAAACCGTTGGGCTGCCCATTCCCGAAACGGATGTGAAAATCGCGGAGAACGGCGAAATCCTGATGAAGTCGCCCGCGTTGATGGAAGGCTATTATCGCAACCCCGAAGCGACGGCGGAGGCTCTCGTGGACGGCTGGCTGCACTCCGGCGACGCAGGGTATTTCGATGAAGACGGTCACCTGATTGTGATTGACCGTGCCAAAGACGTGATGACTTTGCGCGACGGCACAAAGTTCAGCCCGCAATTTATTGAGAACAAATTGAAGTTCAGCCAATACATCAAGGAGGCTGTGGTCTTTGGCGGCGACTGGCCCTTTGTCACCGCCTTCATCAACATTGATTTTGCCAACGTCGGCAAATGGGCGGAAAATCATCAGATTGCGTACACTACCTATACCGACCTCGCTCAAAAACCGCAGGTGTATCAGCTGGTGCGAAAGTTTGTCGAAGCCGCAAATCAGGACCTTCCACCGGCGGCGCGCATCAAGCGTTTTGTGCTGCTTCATAAAGAGTTGGACGCGGACGACGCCGAATTAACGCGCACGCGCAAAGTCCGCCGCAAACTGGTCGCGCAGCGTTACGAAGACATCATCAACGGGCTGTACAGCCAAAATCCGCATGTGGAGATTGAAACGGTTATTACTTATCAAGATGGGCGCACGGCAAAACTGCAAACCCGACTGGCGATTGAATCTTTGGAGACGCAATAAATGGACCTCTTCATTCAACTCACACTTACCGGCTTGACCAACGGCGCCATTCTCGCGCTTGCCGCGCTTGGCTTCGTGCTGATTTATAAATCCAGCGACGTTATTAATTTTGCTCAGGGCGAATTTCTGCTCATTGGCGCGTACGTTATTTTTGGATTGGTCGCGCAGTTCGGCATTGCCTGGCCCCTCGGCATGATACTCACCGTGATTTTCGCCATCGCGCTTGGCGTGGTTGTGGAGCGTCTGGTACTGCGCCCGATGATTGGCGAGCCGATTATCTCCGTCATCATGGTAACGATTGGCTTGGCGAGTTTGCTCAAAGCCATCGTCGGCGCGATTTGGGGAACCATCCCGCAGGCTTTCCCCGCCTTCATCCCATCCGCGCCTATCAATATTTTTGGCGCCACCGTCGGCGCGGATAGGCTTTGGGCATTTGTCATCGCCATCGTCATGCTCGGATTATTCAACCTATTCTTTACCCGTTCCCGCGAAGGCATTGCAATGCGCGCGGTAGCCGACGACCAGCAAGCCGCGCTCAGCATGGGAATCAGCGTCAAGCGCATCTTCGCGTGGGCTTGGTCAATCGCCGCGGTGACGGCTTCGCTCGGCGGGATGCTCGTCGCCAACATTGTCGGCGTCAGCGGCGAGCTTGCCAGCTTTGGGCTGCGCGTCTTCCCTGTTGTCATCCTCGGCGGGCTGGATTCCATCCCCGGCGCCATCATCGGCGGAATCATCATCGGCTTGCTCGAAGCGTACACAGGCGGCTATGTTGGTCAAGGGCTAAATCAAGTGCTGCCCTTCATCGTATTGATTGTGATTTTGATGGTGCGCCCCTACGGTTTGTTTGGGCAGGAAATCATCGAGCGCGTTTAGTCGAATTGCGTAAAGACTGTTGACCAACTGAAAAAGGACGAATTATGGTATCAGGCATTTTCCACAGCAAATACGAAGACGATATGGCGCTGCGCCGCACGCACACGCAAAAGGCACGCCTTGTTTTGAT
>DAOTZP010000255.1:0-2989 GCA_034434265.1 Anaerolineales bacterium
CTTTCCGAATTGACCGTCGCCTCCGGTAATTTCCTCGAACGGCTGATGACCGTGAACATCTCGCTCGTCCTCTTTAACCTCATACCCGCCTTTCCCATGGACGGCGGACGAGTGCTGCGCGCCATCCTTGCCATGAACATGGATTACGTCAAAGCCACGCAAATTGCCGCCAACATCGGGCAGGGACTGGCGCTGCTTTTTGGCTTGGTGGGCTTGTTCGGCAACCCCATGCTGCTCTTCATTGCCTTCTTCATTTGGATTGGCGCTTCGCAAGAATCCAGCGCGATGCAATTCAAACATGCCATCAGCGGAATTCCCGTCGGGCGCGCCATGCTCACCGATTACCAAAGCCTTTCCCCCCGCGACCCGCTTTCGCGCATGGCGCAGTTAATCCTCGCGGGCAGCCAGCATGATTTTCCCGTGATTGATGATGACCGCGTGGTGGGCATTGTCACCCGCGATGACTTTCTCTCCGCGCTCACGCAGCACGGGCAAAACATTGCCATCTCCGCGGTCATGCGCGCCAACCCGCCCGAAGTGGATTCGTATGACATGGTTGAAAACGCGCTGATGCGCATTCAAGAATCAGGCATTCCGGCGCTGCCCGTCACCCACGGCGGGCGGCTGGTGGGTATTGTCACTGCCGAAAACATCAGCGAATATTTGATGATACGTTCCGCGCTGCGCGCCGCACGCATGGCGGCTTCAATATAAAATAAAAACTCCGAAGTTCCAAAAAACTTCGGAGTTTTTATTTCACCAGCCAGCGCTTGAAAACAATCGCCCTTAAGAATTTGATTCAACGGCGGATTCATACCATGCGGTTGTAGCCGAAGGATTCAAAAGCGCGAAAAAGAAAATCTAATGTACAATCCCGTTCATGCCATTGGTATGGGTTTGTCTTTCATGGATTGCGGGAATTATCGCCGCGTATTATTTTCCACTGCCCGCAAAAGGCTGGGCTGGGATTGGTCTTGCCATTCTCTTTTTTGCCGTGTTGTTTAACCTGCTTGTCATAAGAAAAAAACTGTCTGCGGACTTCAAGCCAATTCGCGCCTTGTTCATTGCCGTGCCGGTTTTATTCTTTTTCAGCGCGGCGTGGGTGCAGTTCCGCCAGCCAGACTTTGCCGACCCGCGCTTCATCGGCTTTTACAACAACCGCGCGTATGAGATGCTTGTCACCGGCGCGCTGGCAGAGCCGCCCGACATCCGTGACGGATATGCCAACCTGAAAATTAAAGTGGAGGCGGTGGATTCCGGCAGCGGCGATTTGCCCGCCTATGGCATGATTCTTGCGCGGGTGTATCACGCCGAAGATTGGAAATACGGTCAGCGGGTGCGGGCGCGCGGCTTGCTGCAAACTCCGCCCGAAGATGAAGATTTCTCCTACCGCGATTATCTTGCCCGTAATGGCGTGTACGCGCTGATGAAAAATGCAGAAATCACCACCCTGCCCGGCAATGCGGGAAATCCGTTTTTGCGCGCGGTGTATTTGCTCAAAGAAAATCTTTTTCGCAACATTCACAAAATTTTTCACGACCCCGAAGCCTCGTTGTTTGCGGGCATTTTACTCGGCGTGGATACGGGCATGACGCGCGATTTGCAGCAAGCCTTCAAAGACACCGGCACGGCGCACATCATTGCCATTTCCGGTTTCAATATTGCGATTATTTCGGTTTTGTTTTTCAATCTGTTCAAATTTTTTGCAGGAGAACGCATAGGCGCGGCGCTGGCTGTGCTGGCAATTTTTTTCTACACCCTGCTCGTCGGCGCGGATGCGGCGGTGACCCGCGCCGCGTTTATGGGCAGCCTTTCCTTGATTGCGCGGCAGACGGGCAGGCGCAACACAGGCTTGAACGGTCTGGCGTTTGCCGCGCTGGCGTTGTTGATTCTCAACCCGCTCAGTTTATGGGATGCGGGCTTTCAACTTTCCGCGTTTGCCACGCTTGGGCTGATTTTATACGCAGAGCCGTTTGCAGCCTTCACCGCAAATTTGCTTGCCAAATTTTTCAACGGCGATATAAGCCCGTTTGCGCGCTTCATCAACGAAAACGTGATGCTGACCTTCGCCGCCCAACTGACCACCCTACCGATTATGGCTTATCACTTTCAACGCATTTCGCTCATTTCGTTTGTTGCCAACCCGTTCATCTTGTTTGTGCAGCCTGCCGTAATGATTCTTGGCGGGCTGGCTGCCATTGCAAGCGTGTTCTTTCTTCCGCTGGGCAAATTGCTTGGCTGGCTTGCCTGGCCCTTCGCCGCATACACCATCCGCATTGTGGAATTGTTTGAGAAAATTCCCAACGGCGCGTACATGCTCAAAGACTCTTCACTGGTTTGGACGCTTGCCTTTTACGCGGTTTTGTTTGCCGTCACTTTTGGCTGGGATTGGCTTGAAAGCAAAAAAGAATCATTCCGCGCCGCGTTTTTAACCATCGTTCTCGCTGCGCTGTTTGTGTGCGCCATGCTCGTTTGGGATGCGCTTTCCCGCGCGGGGGACGGCAATTTGCACATCACATTTTTGGAGGCTGGCTCGGCGAATGCCATTCTCATCAAAACGCCTGAGGGACGCCATGTACTCATCAACGGCGGGAAAAGCGCAAACGACCTTTCGGATGAACTCGGCAGGCGGCTGCCTTTGTTCTCGCGCCGTTTGGATTGGGTGGTGATTGCCTCATCTGATGAAGATGATGTGCTTGCCCTGCCCCGCGTGTTGGAATTTTATCCGCCGCAAAATGTGTTGTGGAGCGGCAACATCAATGCTTCGTATTCTTCGCGGCAGTTGGATAAATTGTTCGCGCGGGAGTCTGTTCCGGTGACGCGGGCAGAGGCGGGGCAAACGCTTGAACTTGGAGACGAAGCCCGCCTTAAAGTCCTTCATGCGGGCGCGCGGGGTCTCATTCTGCTTGTGGAGTATAAAAACTTCCGCGCGCTTCTTCCGCTGGGCATGGATGCTGAGGCGGCTGAATCTGTGCAGACGGGAGAGTAT
>DAOTZP010000256.1:0-3444 GCA_034434265.1 Anaerolineales bacterium
TCGTGCAGGGCTTTGTGCAGCAAGTGGGTTGCGGTATGGTTGCGCATAATGTCATGGCGGCGGATGGCGTCCACTTCGGCAGTGGCGAGGTCGCCTACTTTGGGGTGACCTGAAATCACCACGCCAACATGCACCAACACGCCAGCCGACGGTTTGCGCATTTCTGTAACTTCAATTTCCCAATCATCGCCGCGAATGTAACCAACATCGCTCACCTGACCGCCAGCTTCGGCATAAAAGCCGGTTTTGGGCAAAAAGACTTCCACCATGTCATCGAGCGAGGCGGAAGAAACCGATTCGCCGTTGACAATTAATGCAAGCACTTCGCCTTTGGTTTTCAAACTTGTGTACGGGTCATATTCCACGCCGTCGGGACCGAGCTTGTTTTTCGCCTGCAAATCGCGGACGATGGCGGCAAAAAATTCCGCATCTTCGCCGCCGAGTTTGCCCATTGCCTTGCCGCCGCCGGAAGCAATGCTGTGCTTTTCTTTTGCTTCTTCAAAGCCTTGTTTTTCAACATCAAGTCCCTGCTCTTGAGCGATGTCGCGGCAGATTTCAAACGGCATTCCATAGGTGGAATACAAGTCAAATGCTTTATGCCCATCCAGCACGGTTTGATTTTGGGCGCGCATCTCATCAAGCATGGCTTGCAAATGCGCCGTGCCATTTTCCACTGTGCGGGCAAAGCGGATTTCTTCGCGGGTGATATGGTCAAGGATGGATTCTTTTCGGTCTATGAGCTCGGTATAATGGTCGCCATACTGGGCAATGACGGCTTCGGCGACTTTGGCAAGGAACGGCTCGTTTAAGCCGATTTTCGTTCCAAAGCGGGCGGCGCGGCGAATCAACATGCGGGTAATGTAGTTGCGCCCGGCGTTGCCCGGCACGACGCCGTCGCCAATCAAAAACGCGGCAGAGCGGGCATGGTCGGCAATCACGCGGTAGGGGGTAAAATCCGCGTACATTTGCTCGCGGGTTGCGCCAGTCAGCGCGGAAAGCGCATCCAGCGTGCCTGCAAAGAGGTCTGTTTTATAGTTTGAGTCGACGCCTTGAAGCACAGAGACAATTCGCTCAAAGCCCATGCCGGTATCCACATGTTTGGCGGGCAGCGGTTCAAGTCTGCCGTCCGCAAATTGATTGTATTGAATGAAGACGTTGTTCCACAGTTCAAGGAAGCGGTTACACTCGCCGTTTACGCCGCACTTATGCGGTTTGCCCCGCAGGTTGTCGCGTTCTTCGCCGAGGTCCAAATGGATTTCGGAACAAGGTCCGCAGGGACCGGTATCCGCCATGCGCCAGAAGTTTTCCTTGCGCCCAAAGAAATAGACATGCGAAGGGTCGAAGCCGGGCTGCTTCTTCCAAACTTCAGCGGCTTCGTCGTCCCGCGGAATGTTTCCCTCGTCGTCTTGAAAGCAGGTCGCATACAGCCTGTCTTTGGGCAAGCCCCATACTTCGGTCAGCAACTGCCATGACCAGGCAATGGCATCTTCCTTGTAATAGTCGCCAAATGACCAGTTGCCGAGCATTTCAAAAAACGTGTGATGTGTGTCATCGCGCCCGACATCGTCCAAGTCGTTGTGTTTGCCCGCCACACGCATACATTTTTGCGAATCCACCGCGCGGGAATAAGCGCGCTTATCCGTACCCAGAAAAACATCCTTAAATTGCACCATGCCGGAGTTGGTAAAAAGCAGCGTGCCATCGCCGCCCGGCACAAGCGACATGGATGGCACTGCGGTATGCCCGCGCTGTACGAAGAAGTCAATAAAAGTTTGACGAATTTGATTCCCTGTGAATTTTTTGGTCATGTTTGGCTCCGTGTAAAAAGTGGGGCAATTATACCAAGTCTTGAATTTTTGCCGGATTGCTTTTTGGACATGGGAGTTATGAAAAAAGGTTTATTACAGACCTGATTGGTTTTATTACAATTTGAGAAAAACTTTGCAAAAATGTAATTTTTTAATGGCAAACACAAAAAAATGTGTACACTTGAACAAAACCGGGCTGAAAGCGCTATTGACAAAGGGATTGATTTACAAAAGAATTGACCGAAAGCATAAGGAGACGCTCACATGAAATCAAGGTATTTTTGGAATTATTTTTTAATTACCGTCATCCTGGCTGCAATGCTGCTTCCGGGCGCAAGGCAAGCCTGGGCGCAAAGCGAAACAACACAGCTGGAAGGCTGGCTGACGCTTATTTGGGGAGACGCGCCGGATGGTTCGCACGCGCCGACTGAATACACCCTGACGGATAAAAACGGGCAAAACTTCCGTCTGGATGTAAGCGATGAATTTGCCGGAGCGGCGCAGGCGTTGGACCGGCGGCAGGTGAAGGTGGAAGTGGAAACGGCGGAATTCTCCGCGCTGGGAAGCGGAGGCAAACTTCGGGTAAAACGGCTGGCGGCGGCGCAAGAATCCGCTCTTCAATCAAATGAAATTGGCGCGGAAATTACCGGCACGCAAAAATGGCTGACCATTATGTGCAAGTTCAAGAACATCACAACCGAGCCAAAAAATTACGCCTATTTTTCAAATATGTATGGAGATACCTATCCGGGGTTGAATCACTACTGGAAGGAAGTCTCCTACAACAAAATTAACATCACCGGCAGCACAGTAGCCGGAACGGGATGGTATGTTTTGCCGCAAAACCGCAGTTATTATGTGTATAACGGCTATTTTGATTTTGACCGCGCGACAAACGATTGTTTGAACAAAGCCGACGCGAGCGTTAACTTCAACAATTTTGTCGGCATTAACCTGATGTTCAACGCTGAATTGAATGGGTACGCCTGGGGCGGAAGCCAATATATGACGCGCGACGGGGCAACCCGAATATGGTACATGACTTGGGAACCCCCGTGGGGATACGAAAATTTAACGGTCATGTCGCATGAGATGGGTCACGGCTTTGGTTTGCCCCATTCATCCGGCATGTACGGTCAAACTTATGATAACGCATGGGATGTGATGAGCAACGCCTGGTACAACTGCTCATACCACGCAACGTATGGCTGTCTCGGTCAGCACACCATTTCATATCACAAAGATATGCTTGGATGGATTGACAACAAATATACCGTTGCGGCGGGTTACCCGCAATCCATCACCATTGACCATTTGGCGCTTGCGGCCACCTCAAATTATCAGATGGCAAAAATCCCAATCAACGGTTCAACCCAGTTCTATACGGTTGAAGTCCGCCAGCAAAGCGGGTACGATTCCAAACTTCCTGCAAAAGCTGTGGTCATTCATTTGGTGAATACGGAAACCTACAACCCCGCCAAAGTGGTGGATGTGGATAAAGACGGAGATACCTCCGACGAAGGCGCGCAATGGCTGGTTGCTGAGGTTCGGACTTAAGTTCGGACATGGGGCTGAACCAGATTGTAGAAGATGGACAGGGCTGCCCCCAAGATGGCAGTCTTTTGTTGCTCGGTAA
>DAOTZP010000257.1:0-7453 GCA_034434265.1 Anaerolineales bacterium
TCGACTTCACCCACCCTGTCGCCATGACGCATGAGCAGGTGGAGCGCGTTGAAAAACTCGTCAACGAAGCGATTGCCCGCGACATGCCCGTCCTTAAGGAATACAAGACGCTCGAAGAGGCAAAGAAAGAAGGCGCAATGGCTTTGTTCGGCGAAAAATACGAACAGAACGTCCGCACGATTTCAATTCTTGAAGATGAATCCAAATATTCCTATGAATTGTGCGGCGGCACGCACATTGACCGAACGTCTGATATTGGCATGTTTGTCATTGTCAGCGAAAGTTCTGTTGGCGCAAATGTCCGCCGCATCGAAGCCGTGACCGGACGCGGCGCGTATGAATTTGTCTCCAAACGCTTGAAATTGCTCAAGCATACCGCTGCCGCGCTAAAAGTCGGCGTGGAGGAAGTCCCAGCCCGCGCGCAGGCGCTGGAAGAAGAGTTAAGCGAAGCCCGCAAGCGGATTGCCGCATTAAAAACCAAGCAGGCGCTTTCCAACTTCAACCTCTTCCTTGTGGATTTGAAAAAGATTGACGATGTGAACGTGCTTGCGGTTGAAATTTCCGACTCCGACCCGGATACCATGCGCGCGCTGGCGGACAAATTCCGCGAAAAATATCCCCAAAACGGCGTTGCTGTCTTTTCGGCAAACGGTTCCGCCATAGCCACCATCACCGAGGATTTGGTCAAACGCGGCTGGAAGGCTGGCGAATTTATTACAGGCGTGGGCGGCAAAGGCGGCGGGCGCCCCAATATGGCGCAAGGCAGCCTGCCCGAAGACACACACGGCGCGTTGAACAAGGTCATTGCGCTGGTGGAACAGAAATTGAAATCGAAATAAAGAATCAAAAAAAGAGACTCCGCAAGAGTCTCTTTTTTTGATTTAAGCGCGCGTTTCATTCAAAAGCAATATCGGGGTTGAGTCCCTGCACGCCGCGCGTTTCTTCCCATGCCATTAATCGTTCCACATACTCATGAATTTGGTCCACCGAGTCAATCAAAATATCCGCGTATGGCGCAAGGTCTTTTGCGCTGGAAACGCCCGAAAGCACGCCCGCCACCAGCCCCGCGCCCGCTGCCCGCGCCATTTTTAAGTCCGCTGTGGTATCGCCGACCACCATCACTTTGGATGGCGCAATTTTCATTCGTTCGCAAATCGTCAAAACCATGTCCGGTTCGGGCTTTGCTTTAATGCCGTCATCCGCGCATACCATTGTTGCAATGTATTCTTCAATGTCAAAGGCTTCAATCATTGCCTGTGTTGGCGCGCGGTCATCGGTGGTTGCGATTGCAATTTTGATTCCCAAGCCGTGAATTTTTGAAAACAGGCTGCGCATATCGGTAAACGGCTTTGCCAAAATCACCGGGTCGGGAATGTACCAGCCCGCCGCAACCACGCGCCCGGCTTCTTCCGCGCTCAAGCCAAGTGACTGCATCACCTCCACCGTAAGCCGGTAAAGCAGATGCATGGGCGTGGCGGCAAGTTTGCCGTGCGGCAGGACTTTTTTATTCGCTTCATCGTATCCCATTGCAAGACACAACGCCGCGCGGACTTTCAACCCGCTGACTTCTTCCAACTGGCTTGCCAGATACGTCACCCAGCCGCCCCACATTGCGTCAAAATCAATTAACGTGCCGTCTTTATCGAAGATAATCGCTTGCGCTTTGAAATGTTTCCACTGTTCCATGATGAATTTCCGTTTTCCTTTTTCCACAATCGCTTAACGGCGCGTATGCCGCCGTCAAATGATTTGAGGATGCCAAGTCTTTTGTTTGTTATTCATCCGCCGCCGAAAAACCCAGCTCTGTCATTTCAATTTTTGTTTCCCGCAATTGTTTGAAACTCAAGTCCGCCTTGTCCAGTCCGCATTTTTCGGCAAACATATCATAAATGGCGTGATACCCTGCTTTAATCATTGTTTCCCATTTCAACCCAATTTGCTGCGCCAGACTGTGAATGACCTCAATGTCTTCGCCTTCAATTTCCACAAATGTTCCGTACGGCAGTTCGTCCAGCATAATGTGAGCGCCTTGCAGTTCGTAGGTGGCGCGGAATTTTTCGTAAAACACAACCGCCTGATAACCCAACGCTTCAAGAAATTTTTTGGCGCGGTCAAAATCTTCCACCACAAATTCAATTTCTTCGCGGCTGACCATGCCGCGCTCTCTTTGCGCGCTGGGACCTTTGAACGTCATCCGCGCTTTTTCATCCTGCCGCAATCGTAATACTTTTTTGTTCCCGCGCAGTTCGCTGGCAGGCGTGTCAAACCGCAGGTTGGTTTCATGCACGCGGGTTTGAATTAAGCGCGCCCCAAGGGCTTGCAGGCGCGCTTCAATTTTCTTTAAGTCCCTTACGTGGAACTTGGCTTCCGTTTCCTGTCCGCTTGACATGTTCTAATGCACGCTCAACAGGGTTTGTTTTTGCTCAACGCTTTCGCCAGCCTTGACGCGAATGCGCTCCACTTTTCCATCGCGCGGGGCTTTGAGCTCGTTTTGCATTTTCATGGATTCGAGAATGAGCAGCACCTGTCCTTTCTTTACCTGCTGACCTTCTTCCACCGGCACAGCCACAACCAGACCGGGCATTGGCGCTTTAAGGTGAAACTCGCCGCCCTCGGCGATGTTTCCTCCTTGCGCCTTCAGGCGTTTTTCGCGCTCGTCTTCCACTTTGACCTGATATTGACGCCCGCGCAGCAGCACTTCCCAATTTTCGTCGTTTTGGTACACAAATGCTTCATAGGATTTGCCTTCCAAAATCAACGAGAAAACCGGCTGCCCGCTGACTGATTCAAAATTTAATTCCAGCAGGCTGCCGCCCGCGCGGATGTGGCGTTCATCCACAACTTCCACTTCAAATTCCTTGTCGTCAACTGTTGCTATGTATTTCATTCACTAACCTCATTAATGTCAATCGTCAATCCCAAATTGTGAACTTAACGATGCATTCTTTCCCAGCGCCCCACCCATTTCCAATTGGAAGTGTCGCGCTCATTTCTGCGGACAATATTTGCATTGCGCTCCGTTTGTTGATGCGCCACCAGCGTGGCGAGAATGGCGGCAATTTCCGCGTTTTCGGCGCGGGATTCCATTGCGTCGTCCAGGGAAAAACGCTGTTCAACAAAGCGCGTGTCGAACTGTCCGCCCATAAAGCGGTGCGAGTCCATCAAGGTTTGGTGGAAGGGAATGTTTGTACGCACGCCGACGATGCGGTATTCTTCCAGCGCGCGGCGCATACGCAAAATGGCTTGCCCGCGCGTTTCGCCCCAGACAATTAATTTTGCAATCATCGGGTCGTAATACGGCGTAATTTCAAAGCCGGGGTACACGCCTGTATCCACGCGCACGCCGGGACCGGTGGGCAGCAGGCTGTGGGTGATGCGTCCTGTGGAAGGCATAAACCCGTTGAATGGGTCTTCGGCGTTGATGCGGCATTCAATGGCATGACCTTTGAATTGAATATCCTCCTGCTTGTAACTTAACTGCCTGCCGCGCGCTATGCGGATTTGCTCCGCAACAATATCCACGCCAGTCACCAGATCCGTCACAGGATGTTCAACCTGCAGGCGCGTGTTCATTTCCAGAAAATAAAAGTTGCGGTCTTTATCCACCAAAAATTCAATCGTTCCGGCGTTGATGTAATCCACCGATTGCGCGGCTTTCACTGCCACATCGCCCATTCGCTGGCGCAATTCTTCGTCCATAAAAGGGGAGGCGGCTTCTTCCACCAGTTTTTGGTGGCGGCGTTGAATCGAACATTCGCGCTCGCCGAGGTGAATTACATTCCCAAACGAATCCGCCAGAATTTGAAATTCAATATGCCGCGCGCCTTCAATTAATTTTTCAAGATATACGTTGCCGTCGCCAAACGCGGCTTCGGCTTCGCGCCTTGCGGAGGCAAGCAAGCCGGGCATTTCCTCAATGTTCTTCGCTTCGCGCATTCCCTTGCCGCCGCCGCCTGCGGTTGCCTTAATCAAAAGCGGAAAGCCGATTTTTGGCGCAACGCGCAGCAGGTCTTCGTCGGTCAAATTGCCCACGTCTTCCGTGCCGGGTACAACAGGCACGCCTGCTTTGGTCACAGTGGCGCGGGCAGTGGCTTTATCTCCCATCGCTGCAATGGAGGAAGGCTTGGGACCAATGAATTTGATTCCGAGGTTGGCGCATTCGGCGGCGAAGTCTTCGCGCTCGGCGAGGAATCCATACCCCGGATGAATGGCATCCGCGCCGGATTTTTTCGCAACTTCGAATATCTTCTCCGCGCGCAAATAGGATTCGCGTGACGGGGCGGGGCCCAGCAGGTAGGCTTCATCCGCATAGCGGACGTGAAGCGCGCTTCTATCCGCCTCCGAAAATACCGCCACAGTTTGAATTCCCAGCTCGCGGCAAGCGCGGATAATGCGAACGGCAATTTCGCCGCGGTTTGCAATTAATACTTTATTGAACATATCGCCTCGACCTTTACAGCGGAATGTTGCCGTGCTTTTTGGCGGGATTGGAGTCGCGCTTGTTGCTGAACATTTCCAGCGCGTTGATTAAGCGCGGACGGGTTTCCTTTGGCTCGATGACGTCGTCAATATACCCGCGCTGCGCGGCGACATACGGGTTTGCAAATTTTTCCTTGTATTCGGCAACCAGTTCCGTCTTGCGTTGAACGGGGTCTTTTGCCGCATCCAATTCTTTTCGGAAGATGATGCTCACTGCGCCATCCGGTCCCATCACGGCAATTTCAGCGGTGGGCCATGCAAGGTTCACATCGCTGCGAATGTGTTTGGATGACATCACGCAGTATGCCCCGCCGTATGCCTTGCGGGTGATGACGGTTAATTTTGGCACAGTGGCTTCGCAATACGCATATAACAACTTTGCGCCCGCGCGGATGATTCCGTTGTGTTCTTGATATGTGCCGGGTAAAAAGCCGGGCACATCTTCAAAGGTGACGATGGGGATGTTGAAGGCGTCGCAAAAGCGGACAAACCGCGCGCCTTTTTCGCTGGCGTCAATATCCAGCACCCCGGCTAACACGGCGGGCTGGTTTGCCACAATCCCAACGGAATGCCCGCCAAGCCGCGCAAAACCGACCACAATATTCTGCGCGAAGTTTTCATGCACTTCAAAAAATTGACCGTTATCCACAATCAAGCGGATTACATCCTTAATGTCATAAGGTTTGTTTGCGTCATCAGGGATGATATTGTTCAATTCCTCTTCCATTCGCAGCGGGTCGTCGCCCGGTACAAATGGCGGGTCCTCCATATTGTTTTGCGGCAGGTAGCCCAGCAGTTTGCGGATGAGATAAAGCGTATCGGCTTCGCTGTCTGCCACAAAATGACATACGCCGGATTTTTCCGAGTGTACTGCCGCGCCGCCGAGTTCTTCCTGCGTCACTTCTTCGTGGGTGACTGTTTTTACAACGTCCGGTCCTGTTACGAACATATAAGAAGTGTTGCGCGTCATAAAAATAAAATCGGTCAAGGCGGGGGAGTACACCGCGCCGCCCGCGCATGGTCCCATAATGGCGGAAATTTGCGGAATCACGCCCGAAGCCATTGTGTTGCGCAGGAAAATATCGGCATAACCGCCAAGCGCTACCACGCCTTCCTGAATGCGCGCGCCTCCGGAATCATTCAGCCCGATAACTGGCGCGCCATTTTTCATTGCCATATCCATAACCTTGCAGATTTTTTCCGCGTGCACTTCGCCAAGACTCCCGCCGAAGACGGTGAAATCCTGCGAGAAGACGTACACCAGCCTGCCTTCAATCGTTCCCCAGCCTGTCACAACTGAGTCGCCGGTGAACTTTTGCTCATCCAACCCAAAGTCGGTGGTGCGGTGAACGACAAACGGGTCCACTTCGCGGAAGGAGCCTTTATCGAGCAGCAGGTCCAGTCTTTCGCGGGCGGTCAACCTGCCTTTTTTGTGCTGCGCGTCAATGCGGGCTTGACCTCCGCCCAGCCGCGATTGCGCCTTGATTTCATTCAATTTCTGGATTTTGGGATTCTCGCTCATAAGCCTCTCTCGTCAATGATTTGGTTGCAAACAAAATAAAAACAAACAAGACTAGATTTACTATAACAGCAAATTGCCAATTTGGGCGCGGGTTTTGCAGTGTTAATCTTTCCATCCAATACCATGCGGAACAGGCTGCTGCCGCAAGGATGATAAATTTGCCCGTCCAGGGTTTGTATTGCAAAAACGCCCATAGAAAAACAAAGCCAGCCAAAGACCAGAGCGCTGCGCTTATCATACTGAAATAGACGGCGCCCGCGCTGGAAAATTGGGTCAATGTTTCGCGCCAGACAAACGATGTCCACAACCGCAATATGTTCCACGCTGTGAAGGTTAACACCAATGCCAGCAGCAGGGTTACACGAAAAGGCAATTTTGTCATGGCGTGTATTTTGGTTTAGGCAGCAGCCACATCAACCGCTTGCCGCCGTAGGTGTTAAACGCTTCAAGATACGGGTCGAATTGCCCGTAATACGGCGGATAGGCGAGGATGTTGCTGTTGGCAAACACAATGGTCATTTGATGCTGTTGCAAATAACGCGGCGCTTCCTTGTTTTGCAGCGCGCGAAAATATTCGTAGCTATTAATCAGCCCGTCCATATTCACGATAACGCGGTCTTTGATGAAATACCCCACATTGCCGCCGCCCGTCATGCCGATGACAGAATCTTTTGGCGTGTTTTTTTCAAGGTAATCCACCACTTCCATGTACGGACGGTCGGCGGGGAAATGCCCGTGCCGCATGTTGAAAGATACAAACCTGCCAAGCGTGAGGATGAAGATTGCGCCAGCCAGCAAAGCCGCGCCTTGCAAACCGAGCCGCAGCGCGTTGTTTTTTTGAAGCGGGCGAATCAGCAAATCGAGCGCGATTGCCAGCCCGAAGGTTATTAAAATCATCTGGCTTATCCAATACCATTCTTTTGCGCCGCCGTATGATGTGACCGTATAAGACATGGATTGCACGAGCGTTCCGGCAAGCAAAAGCGGAAGCGAGGTTTTCACCGCCAGATGTGTTGCTCGTTTGGAATGATATAAAAATAGGATGGCAAGAAAAAAAATAAAGACGGCAAAGACAATGTAATATCTTTCATCTTGGGTGTCCGCGCCGGGATACAAAGGCTTGATGAGTTGCGCCGCCCGCAAAAACCCGTGTGAAAGCGGCGCCCATGTATCATACGCGCCGCCAAACCCCACACCCAAAAAGTCGCGCCAGTTGGATGCGGGCGTATCGTATGCCGTGTGCAGCAAGGTTCCCCACCAGCGTTTGATTTGCCCGCTGACAGGGCTGGACGTGCCGAATAAAATTTTATTTAACAGCATGTATCCTGCCAGCGCGCCGCCGACAATTCCGTAATAGACGAGACCTTCGGCGAGCCATGTTTTCCATTTGGCAAGAAATTCTTGAACGGGCGATTCGCTGCTCTGCGGGTGTGGATTGGCAAACTGGCGGGC
>DAOTZP010000258.1:0-4300 GCA_034434265.1 Anaerolineales bacterium
TGACGGTCTGCGCTGTTATCGCCGAGACGGAAGATTGAGTTACCGGCGTTGTATGTGCCGCCTCTTCCGCTCGTTTCACTTGATTCAAGCGTCCAGCCATCTTGCGCGGCAATGGACTGGAAGGAACTCGGCGCAGGAGTATATGTAGTGATGTACGCGCCGACCACGTTGCCCGAAGTTCTGTTCGCGTTTTCAAAGTCTTGCGCAACGGCGTTGCTTAAGTTTCCGGCTGGCACGCCGCCTAAATCCCATGAGGGGAAATCCGGTATTGTTTCGGGGGTAACGCTGGTCATCCATGCGCCGGTGGGGTGAAAGTTCCCCGCAAGCGGGCTAAGAAATTGCGGCTGTATCGTGTTGATTTTATTATCCGCCAGTAATTGCGCTTCGTTGCAGGTTGGGTTGCTGTTTGTGCAGGCGTCCGTGCCTTCTATGCCCAGCGGCATGGAGGTTGTGCCGTTCCAGATGATGTTGCCTTTAATTTGTAGATTCTCATCGGTTTTGGCAGGGTTGGGCCCGGCGTTGTTTGCGTTATTGGGGTTGGAGTACGGTTCGTAAATGACAAAGTGCGACCATTGACTGCTGTAGCCTGCCGGGTTATACACGATGTTGTTGTAGATGAACACATTTTTGTTGGGGATGCGAATGTAGTTGCTGCCGTTATCCACCACGGTAGTGCCCCATCCGCCTTGCGTGAGATATTCAGCGCATCGCTCGCGCCCCTCATCGCCGGGCACTCCGTCGCAGGAGCGTCCCCCGAACACCACTTCAATGACATGCGAACGTCTGCCTACGCGGTACATGGTATTGTACGCCATGAGGATGTTGTATCCGCCGTTGACGCCGATGCCCGCGCCGTCGGTGTTGTGGATGACGTTGTTGATGAATTTGATGTCGTATGCTTCGTATTGAATCCAGGGTGGGACCATAAATTGAAAGCCCGTTCCCTGCCCGGCGGTGAATCCGCCTGTGCCGCAGTTGTAAATAAGATTTGACTCCACGAGAATATACGCCGAGCCGCCTTTGACATAAGCGCACCAGTCGCCCGCGTTGAAGATGCGGTTATTGACAATGTGACCGTACTGCACGGCGACAAAATCAATCACATTTTCGTATGAGCCGGAGAGCGAGCTGTTTTCAATATAAAAATATTGCGACTGATTGACCTTGAGCGTTTCATGCGCGTCGCCGCCGCCGTTTAACACCACATTGCGAAGCAGGATATGGTCGCACAGTTCGCAGTGAAATACATCGCCATTGCGGGAGATGGTCAAGTTTTCAAAGTAAATGTATTCCGAGCCGTATAAATTAATATCTCCGCGCAAAATGATTTGCGAGCGCGAACCGTTGCCCTTAAACCAAATGGGCGCGTCAAGCGTGCCGTGACGGTTTTCCCAATAATGGGGCATATCGCTTGCGGCGTATGTCCCCGGCTGCAGGTTGATGCGGTAGCCGTGCGTCAGCGGGTCGGTGGTGGGAATTTGCGCCCAAGCGTGCGCCAGCGTGCGGTATGCGCTGGCGGGCGATGTTCCGCTGTTGGCGTTGCTTCCGTTCACCGGGTCCACCCAAATTTCAGTGAGCGTTGGGCTGCCGGTATCAAAAAACACGCTGGATGGCGCAGGTTTCAAATTGATGTTTGCATTTTCCCGTTGGGCAAAAACTTTTGGCGCGGGATGAAGTAGAAGAACAAAAAGAAAAAAGACAAAAAACGCGCGGATGAAATGATTGTGTTTCATGGCGTCTGCTCCTGTGGGGTTAATTTTTATTGATTTTTGCGCTTTTAAGCGCAAGTTCCAATGGGATTTTTTTCCTATTCCCGTACAAAATTGCAAACAAAAAAAGAAGGCAATCCCGTTTTGGCGATTGCCTTCTTTTGAGAGCGCTTACTTGCCCGCTTTTTCTTTGCCTGCTTTAAGCAGCCCCACAAACAGGGGATGCGGCTTCATTGGGCGCGATAAAAATTCAGGGTGAAACTGGCTTGCCACCATGTAAGGATGATTGGTGAGTTCAACAATTTCCACCAAATTGCCGTCGGGCGACAAGCCCGAAAATGCCATGCCGTGTTTTTCAAAGTCGGCGCGGTATTTGTTGTTGAATTCAAAGCGGTGACGGTGCCTTTCATCCACCCGCGTTGTGCCATACGCGGCGGAGGCTTTTGTTCCTTTTTGCAGCACGCATGGGTACAAGCCCAGCCGCATGGTGCCGCCCATATCGGTAATGGAGCGCTGGTCGTACATTAAATCAATAACTGGGTTTTCGGTGGCGCGGTCAAATTCGGATGAGTTGGCGTCTTCCAGATTTAAGACGCCGCGCGCAAATTCAATGCACATGACCTGCATCCCCAAACACAAACCCAAATATGGAATTTTATTTTCGCGCGCATACCGCGCGGCGAGAATTTTCCCCTCGATGCCGCGCGAACCAAACCCGCCCGGCACGAGAATGGCATCCGCTTTTTTGAGCGCCTCCCAGCCTTTGTCTTTTTCCAAATCCACCGAGTGAACCCAGTGAATTTCCACTTCCACTTCGTTGGCAATGGCGGCATGTTTCAACGCCTCGCGGACGGACATATACGCGTCTTTCAGCTCCACATATTTGCCAACCAGCGCAAGGTTAATGACGGGCTTTGGCTTGCGGACATCCTCCACCAATTTTTTCCACGGCTTCATATTGGGCTTGCTTTTTGCCTTTAACCCAAGTTTGTTCAAAACCAAATCGCCTACGCCGAGTTCTTCCAGCATTAATGGGACTTCGTAAAGCACCTCGGCGGTTGCCATGGGAATTACCGCGTCTTTTTCCACATCGCAAAACAGCGCGATTTTTTCGCACAGATTTTTATCTACGGGCTGGTCGGCGCGCGCAATGATAATGTTGGGTGAAATGCCAATGGAACGCAACGCGGAGACTGAATGCTGGGTTGGCTTGGTTTTTATTTCGCCCGTCGCGCCGATGGTTGGCAGCCATGTGACATGCACAAACAGGCAGTTTTCGCGCCCCACTTCGTTGCGCAGCTGACGCAGCGCTTCCAAAAACGGCTGCGACTCAATATCGCCGACTGTGCCGCCCACTTCAAGGATAACAATCTCCGCGCCGGTTTCTTTTTCCACCAGACGGATTCGCCGCTTGATTTCGTTGGTGATGTGCGGAATGACCTGAATTGTCCCGCCTAAATAATCGCCGCGCCGTTCGTTGGCGATGATTTCCGCATACACCTGCCCGGTGGTGAAGTTGCTTACGCGGCTCAGGCGAATGTCAATGAAGCGCTCATAATGCCCAAGGTCGAGGTCTGTTTCCGCGCCGTCATCCAACACAAACACTTCGCCATGCTGGTATGGCGACATGGTGCCGGGGTCCACGTTGATGTACGGGTCGAGTTTTTGCACGGCAACTTTGAACCCGCGCTCTTTGAGCAAAAGTCCCATGGCTGCGGCGGTCACTCCTTTTCCAACAGATGAAACAACGCCGCCTGTGAAAAATAGATATTTGGTCGTCATTCTTTATCTCCTCAAATGTGAAACATCTTTATACAAAGAGAATGGGGAGGGCGTTTAAGCCCTCCCCATTTGTGGGGGTGCGAAACAACAGTGGAAAGTTTTCGTTGCTCATCCAACCAGTTTTACCAAATCTTCGGCTGCGCGGCGCATTTCAAGGAAGATTAAGCCCAATTTGCCCTCCTGCCGCGACATGGCGGTTAAAACGGCTTCGTCTCCAATGGCGGTAAGGATAATAGCGCCTTTATCACCCTTAATGTAAACCTGTTCCAGCCCGCCGCGTCCCAGCTCGCCGGAGATGCGTTCCCCAAGGCTGAGCATGGCAGCGGACATGGCGGAAACGCGGTCTTCTTCCACGCCTTGCTGCAAGGCGGATGCCATAATCAAACCGTCCACAGAGACGACGGCCGAGGCTTCAATATCGGGGGCGGCAGCCTGCATGTTGCGAAGGCGTTCTACCATTTGGTCAGCGCGGGATGGTGACATAATTCGGTCTCCTAAAATATTGTGGGTAAGCCACTGGTATAGATTTGAATGGAATGCACGAAGTTTACCAGAAAACTAATTATTCGAGAATTGTCAGGGCGTTTCAATTTGGGCGTGTCAATTTTTCCCGGCATAATTTCCGCCAGCCGTTAAACGCGCTGATTTTGCGCAAGCCTTAAAAAACCCAAGTTTGCTACCCTTGCTTAATTTTTACCGCAGAGGCGCGGAAGACACGGAGAAATTCATTAAAAACTCTGCGCCCTCTGCACATCGGCGGTTCAAAACAGGCAAAATCCTTCTTCCCTTTTGAAGGCGGCAACTTGCGT
>DAOTZP010000259.1:0-5719 GCA_034434265.1 Anaerolineales bacterium
CCAAAGTTTGAAAAGGAAAGGAAGGCAACCTTCGGGTCAATTTCCAACTTCTTCGCAAATTCAGCCGCAAGGCAGGCAATTTCGGCAAGGTCTTCCGCGCTTGGGTCAATGTTGACTGTGGCGTCGGTGAAGAGATACACCCTGTCGTCCACAATCATAATGTACACGCCCGCCGCGCGCGCCGCGCCTTTGGCAGTGTGATGAATTTGCAAAGCGGGGCGAATCACTTCCGGGTAGTCATACGTCAAGCCCGAAACAAACGCATCCGCGTCGCCCATCTTTACCATCATCGAACCAAGCACATTCGGGTCGCGCACGGCTTTTGCCGCGTCGCGCAGCGTGACTCCTTTTCGCTGACGCAATTCATAAAACGACTTGGCATACGCATCCAGTTTGAAGAACTTGTCGGGGTCCACAATTTCGGGTTTGAAGTCAATTCCAAGATTGTTTAATTGTTCCTCAATCACTTCCGTGCGCCCAATTAAAACAGGCGTGGCAATCTTTTCTTCCAAAACTTGATGAGCGGCGCGGATAATCTTTTGCTCTTCGCCTTCCGCAAACGCCACGCGCTTTTTGCCGCCCGAAGTGCGCGCCTGATTTTGGAAGAAGTAACGAATCTGCTCGCCCTTGCCCTGACGATACGCCAGCTGCTCGCGGTATTCGTTGATGTCAATGGTCTTGCGCGCCATGCCGGTCTTCATCGCCATTTCGGCAACGGCGGGCGCTTCCCACAACAACACGCGCGGGTCGAGCGGTTTGGGAATAATATACTCGCGCCCAAACTTGATTGGCTCGCCGCCATACGCGCGGATGACCGAATCCGGCACGTCCTCTTTTGCCAGCGCGGCAAGCGCTTTGGACGCGGCAAACTTCATCTCTTCGTTGATTTGCTTTGCGCGCACATCCAGCGCGCCGCGGAAGATGAACGGGAATCCCAGCACGTTATTGACCTGATTGGCGTAATCGGAGCGTCCCGTTGCAATGATGACATCCTTGCGGGTTTCGCGCGCCAGTTCGGGCTTAATTTCCGGGTCGGGGTTTGCCATGGCAAAAATAATCGGGTCGGCAGCCATGCTCTTAACCATGTCGGGAGTCAGCACATTGGCAACCGAAAGCCCGTAGAACACATCCGCGCCTTGAACGGCATCCGCCAGCGTGCGGTGACCTTTATCCTCCACCGCCAGCATTTCCTTGTATTTATTCATGCCTTCTTTACGCCCCTTATACACAACGCCTTTGGTATCCACGAGCATGATGTTTTCGCGCTTCACGCCCCAGCGGATTGCCAGCTCCGCGCACGAGATGGCGGAAGCCCCCGCGCCTGAAATGACAAGGCGGATTTCGCTATGCTTCTTGCCCACAATTTCCAGCGCGTTTGCCAGCCCCGCCGCGGAGATAATTGCCGTGCCGTGCTGGTCATCGTGAAAGACGGGAATGTTCAACATCTTCTTCAATTCTTCTTCAATGTAGAAACATTCCGGCGCTTTGATGTCTTCAAGGTTAATGCCGCCAAAGGTGGGCGAAATTGCCGCAACGACTTTGATGATTTCATCCGGGTCGTGTGAATTTAATTCAATATCAAACACATCAATATCGGCAAACTTTTTGAACAGCACGCCCTTGCCTTCCATGACGGGTTTGCTCGCCAGCGCGCCGCGGTCGCCCAAGCCGAGAATCGCCGTGCCGTTGGAGATGACCGCGACGAGATTCCCTTTCGAGGTGTATTCATACGCATCGTCGGGATTTTTTTCAATTTCCAAAACTGGTTCCGCCACGCCGGGCGAGTATGCGAGACTCAAATCGCGCTGGGTATCCATCGGTTTGGTGGGGATGATTGCCACCTTGCCGGGCTTGCCTTTCAAACGATGATATTCAAGTGCGTCTTCACGCGTAAACTTAGCCATACAGCCTCCTGTGAATTTTCAAGCAAAACTTGCAGCCTTGCAAATTATTCCATGAGTCAAATCTTTTCGATAGTTTCATTTGTCACAACTTTAAGCAGACGCGCCGCAAAAAAAGACTACACGCAGTTATTTTCTTATCGGTTGTTTTGCTTGTTTCCAAGCCGCCATACCCCCTTTCAAATCGAACACGGTAAAGCCCGCTTTCATCAAAATCTTTGCGGCGGAACGGCTGCGGTTGCCTGTGGCGCACACGCACACAATCTCGCGCGTTTTGGAAAGTTCCTTCATTTCTTTGTACAGCGTATTCAACGGAATCAATTTCGCCCCGTCAATATGCCCCTGACGAAACTCCTCCGGCTGGCGCACATCAATCACCAGCGGACGTTTGCCAAATTTCAATTTTTCCGCCAGTTCTTCGGCGGTCAATTGCGGAACAGCAGGTCCAAACAGTTTGGAAAGAAAACTCATTTTTTTATATCTCCGATTGGATTGTTTTGAACCGCAGAACCGCCAAGTTCGCGGAGTTTTAATCAATTTATCTGCGGTAAAAATCAGACAAAGCATTTGTTTTTTTTACGGTCCCCAGCGCGGCTGGTAATCGCAATAGTCGTTATCGGTCAGGCGGCGCAGGTCGGTGCCATCCACGCGCAGCAGGTACAGCTCGCAGCCGTGGTCATCGCCGTAATGGTCATAATACGCGGTGAACACAATCCACTTGCTGTCGGGCGAAAAAGCTGCGCCCTGCGCATTCCCACCGGGCGGAGATAAAACCCGCGCGCCGGACCCATCCGCGTTCATAATATACACTTCACGATGCCACGCCTCGCCGGAATACGTCACAATATATTGACCGTTCGGCGACCAATCGCTGCGCCCGCGAATGGCGGGCAGATTGCTCACGCGATGCAAGCCGCGCCCGTTTGTCTTTGCCGCATACAACTGAATCGGTCCATCCACGTTGGAGGCGAATAAAATCCACCCCCCGTCCGGCGACCAGGTTGGGTCCCATCCGCCGATTTTGGTGAACCGTTCAATATTCTCTCCATTGCGCTGCATGATATACATCACATCCATTTGCAAATTTGGATTCCAGCGCTTAAAGACAATCCACTTTCCATCGGGCGAAATTTCGGGCGCGTTCAAATTGCCAAATTTGGAAGTGAGTTGAACCGTGTACCCCGACTCAATATCCATTTCAAAAATATCAAACACATTCGGTTCGGTAAACGCGGCATACACCACGCTTCTTCCATCGGGTGAAATGGAAGGATAATAATGCCGCCTGCCGTCATCCTTTGTCAAACGGCGAAAGCCTGTGCCATCCGCATTGATGATGCAAATTTGCTCGCTGGCTTGCGTTTTGAAAATTTGACAGTTAAAAACAATCTTGCCTGTCGGCGGGTCAATGGGCGAGGAAGTTTGCGCGGGAAGATACGCCGTCGGGCTGGGAGGGATGGGCGTCTCCAACACAAACGCGGGGGTGGGCGTACCCTGCGGCGGAATCGGGCTGGCAGGCAGGGTATTCACCCCAAGCGGTGTGGATGCGGCAAGCGTCTCCAATAAATTTATGGAAGGCGTCGGCGATGAAATTCCAAAATTACATGCCAGCAAAAACACGCCTGTTGATATGAAGAAGAAAAACTTTTTATTCATGCTTCCGCTTCCTTCACAGCCGCAAGCGAGCATTCTTCGCCTGCCAAAATCTTCGCGCCAAAACTGCCGCAATACGGGCAGCGCATTTCACCCCGCTGCGAATGATATTTTTCAAAACACGCCATACATTGATATTGGGCGGGAATCATTTGGACATGAAGCAAAACGCCCGCCAGCGCCGTCCGTTCCGCCAGTTGATTCCAAACCGCGCGGACTTCCATCTCCGAAAGCGCGTGCAGTTCGCCCACCTTTAAGTGAACAGCGCGTTTTGGCGCGCCTTCCAGCGCGCGTTCAAAAATAACGCGCAAGCGGGAATAAAATGTTGAATTGGAAGTTTGAGACATAAGCAAGACGGAAAACGGAAAGGGATGTTTTTGCTTGTATAATTATTGAACGATTTTACAAAGGATTTTACCATGCCAAAAAATTTGACGCGCTTTCGTTCTTTTTTCCTTATTCTTGCCGTTTTTATTTCAACCTCCATCGCCTGCGAAGTCATCTCCTTTGCGCCCACACAGGCAGCCTTCGCCACCCCCACCGAAGATATTGAACAAATTGAAACGCCCGCCGCGCAGGATGAAAAACGCATCCTCAATATTTGCATTCAGCGCGAGCCAAAAAGTTTGTACCCGTTTTCCGAGTTGAACGACTCCGCGCGCGCGGTGCTTGCCGCCGTGTATGACGCGCCGATTGACACGGTCAATTACAAACACCAGCCCGGCATTCTTAAGCAAGTCCCCACACTCGAAAACGGCGACGTGCAAATCGTCTCCTCGCCCGTTGCGCAAGGCGCTGAAATTGTGGACGCCGACGGCAGCCTGACCAAACTGGAGGTTGGGGCGCGCGTTCGTCCGGCAGGCTGCCGCGCCGATAACTGCATCATCACCTACGATGGGCTTTCCCCGCTGGAAATGGACCAAATGGTGGTGACATATCGAATGCGCGAAGACCTGACATGGTCCGACGGCATCCCCGTCACCGCAGAAGACTCGGTGTACGCCTTTAACCTTGCTTCTTCGCCGCAGGCGTTTGGCACATCCTATCTGATTGAACGCACGCAAATTTATGAAGCCACCGACGCCAACACCGTGCAATGGTGGGGCAAACCCGGCTTCATTGATTCCGCTTACGAATCCAACTTCTTTCCCCCCGCGCCGCAGCATGTGTGGAGTCAATTCCCCATTGAGCAAATGCCCGAAATTGACCTCGCCTCGCGCGCGCCGATGGGCTGGGGTCCGTATGCCGTCAAAGAATGGGCATCGGGCGAATACATCCGCCTTGAAAAAAACCGCTTCTATCGCCGCGAAATTGAAGGCTACCCAAAGTTTGACGAGCTCTACTTCCGCTTTGTTGCAGACCCGGAAACCGCGCTCACCGAGCTGCTCGCCGGGCGCTGCGACATCATTGACCCATCCATCCCGCTGGACAACTTGACCGGCTTGCTCCTTGAACTGGACAAAGGCGAGCAGGCGCAGGCTTTCTTTGTGCCGGGCATGACGGTGGAATGGCTGGCAATGGGCATCACCCCCGCATCATATGATGACGGCTACAACATCAACTTTCAAATTGACCGTCAAGACATCTTCGGCGACCCGCACACCAGACAAGGCATTGTCTATTGTTTGAACCGCCAAGCCGTGATTGACGAAGTCCTCTTCGGCTTAACCACCATCCCCGATTCTTACATTCCGCCCGCGCACCCGGTCTATGACCCCAACGTCCGCGCCCTGCCCTACGACCCCGCAACCGGCATCTCGTTATTGCAGCAAGCCGGTTGGCGCGATACCGACGGCAACCCCGAAACGCCGCTTGTCGCCGTGACGGTAAAAAACGTGCGTCCCGGCACCCCGCTGCTGCTCAATTATTACACCACCACATCCACCCAGCGCAAACAAGTGACCGAAATCTTCAAACGCTCGCTGTATGAATGCGGAATCGGCATCAACGAAAAATACTTCTCGCAAAACGAATTGTACTCGCCCGGACCTGGCGGCTATGTCTTCGGCAGAAACTTCGACATGGTGGAATACGCCATGGGCGTGCCGGGCATTGTCCCCGCTTGCGAATGGTTCATCAGCAGCCAAATCCCCACCGAACAAAACGGCTGGGTCGGCACCAACCTGACCGGCTATAAAAATCCTGAATACGACGCAGGCTGCCAC
>DAOTZP010000260.1:0-5371 GCA_034434265.1 Anaerolineales bacterium
ACCCAGATGGATACGCCTGAACCGGAGCTCACTTACCTCTTCAAGCATATTCTCACATGGGAAGTGGCATACGAAACGCTGCCCTTTGCCACGCGCGCCATGCTGCACGAGCAAGTAGGTCAATACATTGAAAAAAACCACGCCAAAAACCTCGACCCCTTCATTGACCTGCTGGCATACCATTACAGCAAAAGCGAAAACCTTGAAAAGAAACGCGAATACCTGCTAAAAGCCGGAGAAGCCGCGCAGTTGGAATACGCAAATTCCGCAGCCATCTCTTATTACCAACACGCGCTGGATGTTGTCGCAGAAGACGAGCAGCCCGCCGTCAGGCTCAAACTCGCGCAAGTCCTTGAACTGGTTGGCGAATGGCAAAAAGCCGATGAAGTCAACAGACAGGCGGAAGAGCAGGCAAAACAACTCAACAAACCCGAAATCCGCGCACAGGCGCAGCGCGCGCTTGGCTGGCTGATGCGAAAACGCGGCGAATACGCCCAAGGCGAAGAATGGATGAACCTCGCGCTGGACACCTTCCAAAAACTTGGCGACAAAGCGGGCATGAGCTTTGTGCTTGCGGACATTGGCGAAATTCACCGCCTGCAAGGCAAGTTTGAAGCGGCGCGCTCCTATTACGATAAAAGCCTTGCCCTCGCCGCAGAAATACCGGATAAAGAAACCGCGCAAAAGGCGCGCGCCCACGCGCTGAAAGGCGCCGGTACGGTTGCCACCTGGCAAGGCGATTACGCCACCGCGCGCGCGCTCAATCAAGAAAGCCTGCAAATCCGCCGCGAGCTGGGCGATACGCCCGGCGTCGCCACGCTGCTGAACAATCTCGGAATTATTGCGCGCTTTCAACAGGATTTATCCGCCGCCCGCGAGATGAACGACGAAAGCCTTGCGCTCTTTCGCAAGTTGGGCGACCGCTGGGCAGTGGGACAATTGCTGAATAATCAGGCATGTGTCGCCAGCGACCAGAAACAATACGCCGAAGCGCGCGCCATGCTGGAAGAAAGTTTGCAAATTCGCCGCCAGCTGGGAGACAAAGCCGGGCTTGCCCTTTCTCTCAACACGCTGGCAGACGTAGTGCTGGATGAAGGAGACCATCTCGCTTCGCGTCCCCTGCTAAATGAAAGCCTGCTCATCAGCCGCGAGCTGGGCGACCAAACCGCCATTGCCTATTTGATGGAAGACTACGGCGGACTTGCCGCCGCGGAAGGCAAAGCCGCGCTCGCGCTTCAATTTGCCGGTTTTGCCTCCGCACTGCGGGAGACAATCGGCGCGCCGCTCCCCCCCGCTGAACAAGCCCGTGTGGAACGAATGATTGCCCCAGCCCGCGCAGCCCTGCCCGCCGAAGAAGCCGCCAGCGCATGGGAATTGGGACGCGCCCTGAGTGTGGAAGCGGCAACAGACCTTGCCTTGCGCGAAAATCAAATCCCCGCGCCGCTCTCGCCGGGTGTATTGGATTCCATCCGCGAATATGTGCTGACGCGCCTTGAACGCGAACTTTCACCCAACCTTGTTTATCACAGCCTGCCGCACACCCGCGACGAAGTTGTGCCAGCCTCGCAGCGGCTCGCCGAGCGCGAAGGCATCACAGGCGAAGACCTCATCCTGCTGCTGACCGCGGCATGGTTTCATGATTTAGGTCACATCGAGCAATCGCTTAATCATGAAGTCATCAGCGCACGCATGGCAAAGGAAGAACTTCCGCGTTTTGGCTTTTCACCCGAACAAATTGATATCGTGCGCTCGGCAATTCTCGCCACCGCGCTGCCGCAATCGCCGCGCACCTTGCTGGAACAAGTGCTGACCGACGCCGACCTTGACCTGCTTGGCTCTGAAAGATTCTTCATACGCAATAACGACTTGCGCCGCGAAATTTCACTTCTCGGACAAGACTTTTCGGACGAGGAGTGGTTTATTGCTCAAATCAACTTTTTGCAGGGACATACTTACTTTACAAAGTCGGCTGCGGAAATGCGCAACCCGGGCAAGGTGAAAAATATTGAACGTCTCAAGTCCATGCTTGAAGAAGTAAGAAAATCCAATCCAATTAAGGAGAAAAAGCCATGAAAAAATTCGCCGGGTTGTATGCGTTTCTCGCGCTGGCAATCGCCTCCCTTGCCTGTCAAACCGTAATGGGAGGAGGCAGCCAATCTCCCGTCATCAATCCCCCCGTCAACGGCATGGAATCAACCGCGCAGCCTGAACTTCCCGCGCCCACACAAGCAAGCGGGGAAGATAATTTCAGCGAAGATGAAAACAACCAAAACATGCAAACGGAATTTCCCATGCCGGACGGCGCGTTCAATGTCGTAAACATGGGCGGCGCGTTAAATTTTCAAGTCAAAATGCCATTGGGCGAAGCGATGAAATTTTATTTGGATGAATTCACCAAGCAGGGATATACCGAACGCGCCGACATCACCTTCGTCACCGACAGCATATTCAGCATGGTATTTGACGGACACCCCAGCGGAAAAGCCATCATCATACAAGGCGTGGATTTTGGCGACGGCAGCATCAATATCAATATATCCTTGCAGGATTTATAATTCTGCCGCATAGTTTGTTTTCTTTTACAGCAGGTTCACCTTCACCCATTTGCGCACGGAGTTAATTAAAAATATATTTGAACAGCGTGAAAGGTCGCGGGGGTAAAGAACGCGTTCTTGTATTTCGCCTGCGCGCAATAAATACGCCCGAAACACGCCCGCCAGCAAACCGCAGCGCGCGGGCGGCGTATATCGCCCGCCGTCCATTTCAACAACCAGATTGCCGATGGTGAACTCCGTCAGTTCGTTGTTTTCATTGAACAACAAAAGGTCATCGCAGCCTTCAGGTTTGGGATATATTTCCCTGTATGTGGTTTTGTGAAAGAAAAAAGCATCGTTGGAATCAATCGGCTTTTCAGCCAGACGCGCGGTAAAAGGAATATTGCTTTGAGGCGCATCCACAGCATGATGAGAAAACTCTCCCGCTTTATTCAATAAAATTCTCACCCGCATGGGTCGCGTCCAATATTTTGAAATCGCATCCAGATATAATTCGCAGGATTTTTGCAAAAACGAAAAGCCAAAATATTTCGCGGAATCTTGCATACGGGCAAGATGTTCATTTCGCAAAAAATACCCGTCTTCGGGCGTCCACAAGATGGTTTCCAGCAGAGAAAACTCGCGGGGAGATTCGGTCAACGCGCGCGCTTTAAGCAGCGCCTCGCCGTATTCATCCGCGCTGGTTGAATCCCAAACAACGCCGCCGCCAATTCCATATTCCGCGCTGCGGGAATCAAAATCCACAAGCGCCGTGCGAATGGCGACATTAAATTGCGCCTTGCGCTGCGGCGCAATAAACCCAATGCTGCCCGTGTACAGCTTGCGCGGCGAAGATTCCAACCGGGCAATGATGTTCATGGTGCTGACTTTCGGCGCGCCGGTAATGGAAGCGCATGGAAACAAAGCGTCGAAAATTTCCGCCACCCCGGCTTTTGTTTTGCCCTGCACTGTGGAGGTCATTTGAAACAGCGTGGGGTATTTTTCCACCGCGAACAATTCAGGCACGCGCACGCTGCCAATTTCCGCAATGCGCCCGATATCGTTGCGAATCATATCCACAATCATCACATTTTCCGCGCGGTTTTTGACGGACTGAAACAGCCACGCGGATTTTTCCTCATCCTCTGCTGTGGTGCGCCCGCGCTTGACTGTCCCTTTCATCGGTCTGCTAAAAAGGGCGCCGCCGTTCAATCTGAAAAAAAGTTCAGGCGAAGCGGAGCAAATTGCATACCTGCCAATATCAAGATATGCCGCGTATTTATTTTGCCCAAAGGCAAGATGGGTAAATAAATCCCATGCTGAGGGCGGGGAAAAGTCCGCGCGCAAGCGCATGGTGTAATTGACCTGGTAAGTGTTCCCCAAGGCAATATTTTCTTTAATCCGCTTGATGGCGTTGTTGTATAAATTTTGTGTTATCTCCGGCTGCCAGCCAAGCGCGGGCAAAGAATAAATTTCTGCAAAAACATCCGCAAGTTCATTGGGAGCGGAATATAAACCAAACCAAAGCAGCGGAAAGCTCGATGAAATCACACGCTGCGCGCTGTCAAAAGCGGGGGATGCCTCGTAACTGACAAACCCAGCCGCATACCAGCCTTTTTCGTTAACCAGCCTTTCGGTTTCGCGCAACATCGGACGGACTTCGTCCATCTGAGTGGCTTGAAAGATGACATGCGGATTTTGAAAATGCAGCCATGTTTGACCATGCTTGATTAATGCTTCGTTGAATTTAATCGCCATGCCATGATTATATAATACACGGGGTTTCAAATCAGGCGGCTCGCAGGCTTTGGGTTATTGCGTCGAATTTTTGGCAATCTTCAAAGGATGGGCAAAAATAAACAGCCGCCCCCAGGAAAAATCGCCGTCAGATTCAATGCACGTCTGCAAGATAAGTTGATGGTCTCCCTTATACGTCAAATCAAAAAGTTCGCCAACGCCAATGACCTTCTGCGTTTGAAGGTCTCTATACTGTCCGTAAGGAAGCGCCTGATAAGAACTGATTTTATCCACGATAAAAAATTCAGTCGCGCCGTTTCCATATATTAACACAATCACATTGCCATAGGAAATGTTTGAAAACGAGCTTCCGGCAAGCGTGTTATGCGCCAGCAAGCCTATACTGCCCGCTTTTTCCGCCATTGCAAACTGGGTGACAACATTCGGGTCTTCCGAGACAAACTTTGAATCCCCGTCAGGCTGCTGTTCCACAGCATACGCCATTACGCCGTGAACATATATCCCGCGAATTGTTTCAGCGTCCCCGTTTTTAACTTGCTGAATAAATTTATGCAAGCTGGCAGGGTGAAAAGGAAATATGCTTTTTGCGTCCGCCCGGCTGATAAACACAAAAAACAGAAAGGGAAGAACCGCAATGAACACGGATGCAAACTTCCTCATTCTGTTTAATAAAGTGATTTTGACCGTCATAAGATACTCCTGCTTATGAGCGCCAAAATCGCAACGGTCGAAACATTCAGCAATGCGATTATTGGAACTCGTTTTCGGCAACCCGGCAATCATGGCGGTTTTCCGCTTTAGACCCTTGGGCTTTGCGTCGCTGCTTTTCAGCAGGTTTGCCTGTTCGATACGATATGTATGTCTGCAATATACAAGCAAAGATAAAATTCCCCCATCAGCCAAACGCTGAATTTTTGGCAGTAAAATCCGTATTTTTAAGACCGTTTCCGCTTGGTTTGTATGCAAAATGTTTCGGAATTAAAATATTTTCACTAAGTAAAACTACCCGGTCGCGGGCATAAATTTTTCCCAAATTTTTCAAAATTTAAGTAGAAATACGGATTGTGATAACAGGGAAA
>DAOTZP010000261.1:0-4268 GCA_034434265.1 Anaerolineales bacterium
AATTTCCGCCAACATCAACGGGGACGGCGGGGGCATCCAACTTGATTTTGACGCGGTCAATATCCCCGCTGCCGTGACCGAAAAACCGCAAGGAGTAATTATTTCCGGTCGCCTGCACGGGCGAAGTTTGGCTCCCGCTTAAGGATAAAAATAAAGCCAGCAAAACAATCAAGGCAGGGGGGAAATACAACTTCTTCATATTGTCCTCTTTTGGAAACTAAAAAAAGAAATAAATTCCTTTGTTGCAATTGGAACGTTGGGAGCGCCCGCTGCGCTGCCAGCGCGTATCATTGCAACAGGGCAAAATAAACTGCCTGAATCATAACAAGTGTCTTTGAAAATTCGCAAGGCTTTTTTATAAAATAAGGATTAAAATTACGGCTATTAAACCAAAACTCAGGAGGCACCTCATGGCAAAGAAAAAGGAAATGGAAGGCGAAGTCTATTATCCGTCAGAGGAAGTGGTCGCGCAGGCGCGTTTGAAAGATTGGGACGCGCTGGCGGAAAAAGCCGATAAAGATTACGTTGGCTTTTGGGAGCAGGAAGCCTCTGAACTCGAATGGTTCAAAAAGTGGGACAAAGTATTGGATGATTCCAAAAAACCGTTTTACAAATGGTTTGTCGGCGCGCGGACAAACATCGTCCATAACGCAATTGACCGCCATTTGAAGACTCATCGCAAAAATCAACTGGCGCTCATTTGGGAATCGGAAGACGGAAAATTGGAGCGCACTTTTTCCTATTACGCCATGAACCGCGAAGTCTCGCGCATGGCGAACATCATCAAATCCATGGGCGTGGTCAAAGGCGACCGTGTGACGATTTACATGGGGCGCGTGCCGGAGATTGTCTTTGCCATGCTTGCGTGCGCGAAAATCGGCGCGATTCATTCCGTTGTTTTTGGCGGCTTTTCGGTGGACGCGCTGCAAGGGCGCATTGACGACAGCCAATCGAAACTGGTCATCACCTGCGATGGCTCGTATCAAAATGGAAAAATCGTTGAACTGAAAAATATTGTGGATGAAGCCATCAAACGCTGCCCGTCTGTTGAAAATGTCATCGTGGTCAAACGCACGGGGCAGCCGGTGAATATGGAAGCCGGACGCGACCACTGGTATCACGACCTGTGCGCGCTGCCCATTGCCAACGGCAAATGCCCAACGGAAGTTCTCGACGCGGAAGACCCGCTTTTCATTCTCTACACCTCCGGCTCAACAGGCAAACCCAAAGCGATTCTGCACACGCACGGCGGGTACATGGTCGGCACATACTCGACCTTAAAATATTGTTTCGACATCAAAGACGAAGACCGCTGGTGGTGCACCGCCGACCCGGGCTGGATTACCGGGCATTCGTATATTGTTTATGGTCCAATGATTGCGGGCGCAACTTCCATGCTCTTTGAAGGCGGACCGACCTTCCCCTACCCCAACCGCTGGTGGCAGGTGGTGGAGCGTTACGGCATTACGATTTTCTACACCGCGCCTACCGCCATTCGCGGCTTGATGCGCTTTGGCGAAGCGTGGCCCAACAAACATGATTTGTCCTCGCTGCGTTTGCTCGGCTCGGTTGGCGAGCCAATCAATCCCGAAGCGTGGAAGTGGTATTACCGCGTGATTGGGAAAGAAAGATGTCCGATTATTGATACATGGTGGCAAACCGAAACCGGCTCTTTCCAAATTGTTCCCACGCCCGTTGTTCCGCTTAAGCCCGGTTCCGGCACGCGCCCGTTCTTTGGTCAAAAAGCGGAAATTGTTGACGAGCAGGGCAACCCCGTCCCCGACGATACCGAAGGCTACCTGACCTTGCTCAACCCGTGGCCCTCCATGCTCCGCACCATTTACGGCGATGATGAGAGATACGTCAATCAATATTGGAGCAAGTACCCGGGGCGCTACACCACTGGCGATTCCGCCAAGCGCGATAAAGACGGCTACTTCTGGATTATTGGGCGCGTGGACGATGTGATTAAAGTTTCAGGTCACAGACTCGGCACGGCGGAGGTTGAATCCGCGCTGGTCAGTCATCCCGCCGTTGCGGAAGCCGCCGCCATCGGTCTGCCGCACGAGGTCAAAGGGCAGGCGATTCACACCTTTGTTTTGCTCCGCGCCGGTTTTGCGCCTTCGCCCGAGCTCGCAGAGGAACTTCGCCAACACGTCGCCAAACACATGGGACCAATTGCCCGCCCCGATGAAGTGAAGTTTGTGGATAAACTTCCCAAAACGCGCAGCGGCAAAATTATGCGCCGCGTGTTGAAAGCAAGGGCGCAAGGACTACCCGAAGGCGATATTTCCACATTGGAAGAATAAAGAGAAATTGGCAAAGCAGCCCTCCGAATTCCAGCAGAGTTCGGAGGGTTTTTGTTTTTTCCCCGACGGGGGGGAATGGGTCTCCGCGCCAGAGTCCGCTTACAAACTCTCCACGCGGTATAATTCGAAAAGATGAAACTGCCAAACGCCAACCATGCCGTTATTGAAATTGAAAAATTGCGCAATTACTGTTTGAGCGCCATTCATCCACGCGGCAGACACAAGGCGCGCGTTTTTATGTCAGCGCTTGGTATGTCCGCAGATGACTCTGAAGAACTTCGTAAAGCAATCCTATCCGCCATACTTTCAGCGGACGCAACACCAACCGAGCAAGACGAATACGGACAGCGTTATATCGTTGACTTCACTATGAAAAGACAAGGCTTGCAAGCCGAAGTACGCACAGCATGGATTATCCGCAGCGGAGAAGAGATTCCGCGCCTTACAAGTTGTTATGTGTTGCAGGAGATAGAAATGAAAAATCAAGTCAAATTACTGGACGTTGTCGCATTGACCGAAGACCTGCCCAACCACAATTTACAGCGTGGACAAGTTGGGACGGTTGTCGAAGTCCTTGCGCCCAATGTCTTTGAAGTCGAGTTTTCCGACAATGACGGGCGCGCGTTTGCAGAAGTCGCCATCCCAGCGGATAAATTACTCGTGCTGCATTACGAGCCGATGATGGGATAAAAACATCCACAAGGGCGGACATACATTCTCCATTCCTCATTCTGCATTCTTCATTTGCGTTGCCTTCCAAAAAATAACCCTCGCCCGCCGCGGACATTCACCTCAACCATCACGCAAGCAGCCCCCTTCCCAAGTAGGAAGGGCAGGGGATAGGTCCCCAGAGTCCGCTGCCCCGTTATCATGCTATAATTCAAATATGACACTCCTAGAAATTGCCCAGGAAATCGACTCGTTGCCTCCCGAAGCGCAGAAACAAGTTGAAGATTTTGTTGCGTTTCTGAAAACACGCTATAAGCCAGCCGTTAAAAAGCGTGGAAAAAAGAGTAGGCTCAAAGATGAGCCATTTTTGGGTATGTGGAAAGACCGTGAAGACATGCGTGACAGCGTGAGGTGGGTGAGAGAGTTGCGCAGCAACGAGTGGACTCGTTAATGAACTTCGTCCTCGTTGACACCGATATTTTGATTGACTTTTCCACGGACGTCAGCCATGCCGTTGATTCAATGCAGGCATTGGAAGCGGAATTTACCGTGGCAGTATCCACCATCACCGTCATGGAGTTGACCGTGGGTTGTCGCAACAAGACCGAACTGCGGAACATGGAAAAATTTCTGGAGCGGTATGAAATCAGCCCATTGACCGAAAAAATTTCCACCCTTGCCGTGGGCTTGCTCAAAAAATATCGCCTCAGTCATGGACTTTTGCTCCCTGACGCTTTGATTGCCTCGACTGCGCTTGCCAATAACATCCCTCTGGCAACCAAAAATCAGCGGGACTATAAGTTCATCTCTGGTTTGAACTTGTTGCCGTATCCATACAAATAGTAACTGTTCAGGGCGGACATTCATTCTCCACTTTTCATTTGACTCGCTTTCCAAAAATCGCCGCGGACATTCGCCTCGCCCATCGCGCAAGCAGCCCCCTTCCATTCCTCATTCTGCATTCTTCATTTGCTCCGCCTTCCAAAAAATAAGCCTCCCCCGCCGTGGACATTCCCCTCAACCATCACGCAAGCAGCCCCTTTCCATTCCTCACTCTGCATTCTTCATTTGCGTTGCCTTCCAAAAAACAAGCCTCGCCCGCCGCGGATATTCGCCTCGCCCATCGCGCAAGCATCCCGACGGGGGGAGATGGGTCTCCGCGCCAGAGTCCGCTTATCCATCTAATCATTTATGCTATACTCAAAACATGACAAACAAAAGACTTGTCGTTTCAGGCGTTGATATTACTCATGCAAGATTGGTGGAGTTAACAAAACTGGTTGATAAAGC
>DAOTZP010000262.1:0-3166 GCA_034434265.1 Anaerolineales bacterium
TCGCGGTTGATAAGGATGGTGGTGGTGCGCCAAGTTTATCCGCTGTGAGGCTGCTTTTCTTCACCCTCCTGTCCGATATTTTGTCCGAACCTCAGAAAATTGCTGTTGACATATTAATCATCTGGTAGTAAACTTACGCCCGCTTGTTGGTACTCCATAAGCGTTGGTCCCGTGGTGTAGCGGCCTAACATGCGGCCCTGTCAAGGCCGAGAGCGCGGGTTCGAATCCCGTCGGGACCGCAATTTAGACACAGTTTTTGCGAAGGTTAACTCCAATTCACAAGGATAGCCTTCGCAAAAACTTTTTTATTTCCCCGTCAGTTTGCCCTTCTTCCATGTTTCGATGTGATTTTGCTTTGACGCATAAAAAGTTTGATTCCAACGAGATAAGAATTTGCGTTCCATTCCGCAGGCAGGTTTTTTTCTCACTCCATTATGTCCGCCAAGAACTCGGATGCAGGTCTGACGCTGGTGACCAATAGATAATCCCGCGCGCGGGTGCAGGCGACGGTCGTCACTCACAAAGGCGCGGTAGCCGAAGAAGATAATCCCGCGCGCGGGTGCAGGCGACGTAGAGCAGATGCCGCTCGGTGTTGTAGATTTCTTCGAAGTCGGCATTATCCGCGACGGTTTCGATGCGTTCTTGCAAGGGGATGACTTCATCGTCACAAGCCATGACTGCCACGGCGCGGAATTCCAACCCTTTGGCGAGGTGCATGGTACAGAGGGCGGCATGACCGAAGGCGACCTCCATTTTGGAATCCAAAATTTTGTAGGGGATGCCCGCCGCTTTAAGAGCGGATTGGGCGCGGGGGAGTTGCGCTTCACTGCGGACGAAGACGCCGATTTCCTGCGGTTGAATGCCGTCATCGAGCCGTTCTTTGAGCCAGATGGCGACGGCTTCGCTTTCCGTTTCGGGGGTGGCAAAAGTTTCCAAAATTGGGGCGGGACCGTTAAAGACGTTCTTCCCGACTGTGTTCATCACCTCGCGCAATAAATCCTGGTCGGTGAGATTCTCCGCGTCGCGCAGATTCCCCGTCCGCTGGACAATCTCACGGCGGAAGCGCTCAATCTCATCCGCCGCCATCCTGCGGAAGTTATCATCCAGCGCCGTGCCAATATACGCACGCGCACATAAAGACTAGATATACCCTTCTTCATCACGCACATACCAAAGATTTAATGTGATTTCAGGATTTTCCATTGATTCATGTGTCCAGAATAATAAAAAAACCGCCCATGCAACTTGCGCAGGCGGCATGAAATTCTCTACGTCCCCTTTACTAGCCTCGTGGGACGTAACGCCTGCGGGGCTGATTTTTCAATTATAGGGCGGGCGGATTGGTCAATTACAAACAGGCTTTATGATATTTGGTTACAGCGCTCTTTTGAGCGAATGGATAATTTCACAATCTTGAACCGAATATGCGAATTCATTGCTTTTTTTTAGACGCATGTGCTAAAATCAAACAACTTTTTCCAAACTTTATTGTTTATAACACAGGGCAGATTTTTAACACGTGTTCGAGTGTGCGGCTTTCTGACAATTTAATATTGTTCTTTAACTAAGGTGCAACTTTTGTTATTGCCACTTTCCTTTACAAGGAGTTGTCATGTTGCGTGGATTTACAAGCGAATTGAACAGTAGTAAGTTGAAAGCAGGCGAAACACAATTGAAAGTTGAGGATATTCAGCTCAACTTTGGGGGGCTGACGGCGTTGTTGGACGTTAGCTTTGAGGTGCGCCAGGGCGAGATACTTGCAATCATCGGTCCCAATGGCGCGGGCAAAACCAGCTTGTTGAATTGCATTAGTGGGTTATATCATCCGCAAAGGGGAAAGATTTCTTTTTTCAAAGCCGACGAAAACGGCGCGGTGTCGGAGCGCGAAGTGACGCGCATGAAGCCGCACGAAATTGCCCAATTGGGAATTGCGCGTTCCTTCCAAAATATCGAACTGTTTCGGCACATGACCGTGCTGGACAATCTTCTCTCAGGCTGCCATGTTCACATGAAGAGCGGGCTGCTGCAAAGTATGTTCTACATTGGTCCCGCGCAGCGCGAGCAAATCAAATTCCGCCGCTTTGTGGAAGACGTGATTGACTTGTTGGAAATTGAGGCCCATCGCGGCAAAACGGTTGGCTCGCTTTCTTACGGTTTGCAAAAACGGGTGGAGATGGGGCGCGCGCTTGCCATGCGTCCTTCGATTTTGTTATTGGATGAGCCAATGGCGGGCATGAACTCCGAAGAGAAAGAGGATATGGCGCGTTTTATTCTCGACATCAACGAAGAGCATGGCGTGACGACAATTCTCATCGAGCATGATATGGGCGTGGTAATGGACATCAGCGACAGAATCGTCGTTTTGAACTTCGGTCAAAAAATTGGCGAAGGCACGCCCGCGGAGGTGCGAAATAACGAAGCAGTGGTGCAGGCTTATTTGGGCGAAAACCGCATCAGCCTGCCAACCAGACTTTCGGAGAAGTAAATCATGCCCGAGACTTTACCCCAATTCCTCTTTGAACATGCAAAATCCACGCCGGATAGAATCGCCATCCGCGAGCGCAACTACGGCATCTGGCAGGCAATGACATGGAAAGAATACGCGGAACATGTCAAATACTTTTCACTTGGTTTGGTGAGCCTCGGCTTAACACCGGATGAAACCATTGCCATCATCGGCGATAACCGCCCGGAGTGGATTATCTCGGAACTTGCCGCGCAATCGGCTGGCGCGAAATCCATCGGCATTTATCAAGACTCTGTCGTCAATGAGATGGTTTATATCTTCAACCATGCGGACGTGTCTTTCATCGTCGTCGAAGACCAAGAACAAGTGGATAAAATTCTCGAACTGCGCGACCAGCTGAAAAATGTCCGCAAGGTGATTTATTATGACCCCAAAGGACTGCGAAACTACAAGGAAGATTTTTTGCTCTTCTTTGCGGACGTGGAAGAGATGGGGCGCGCCTACGAAAAAGAGCATCAGGGATGGTTTGAAGAGAGGCTCGCGCAGGGCAAAGGAAGCGACCTTGCCATTCTTTCCACCACTTCCGGAACAACCGGCAACCCCAAACTCGCCATGCTCACCCATAAGTCCATGCTGAAAATGGGACGCAACTTAATGTCGGTTGACCCGATGCTTCCCAACGATGAATTTGTCTCCTTC
>DAOTZP010000263.1:0-6539 GCA_034434265.1 Anaerolineales bacterium
GCAAAGTCACGCTTTGCGGCGAGGCGGAGCGCAGGGAAATATTTGCGGCGGGGTACCCCTCCTGCATCCAATAATATTTTTCGTTTGAGAAATGCGCCTCGTGATTAGAAAGCAAGAAGTTGAGAAACTCGTCGGTCATTTCAACCCCCAGCCCGCCGAACGATTCGCCTTTTGTAAAAGGAAGTTCAAACAGGGCGCAGCGCAAATGATTCAACACAATCAACAAATGATTGGGGTTGATTAATGCCTGTTCGGGCGGGGTTTCAAAAAAGTATTCAGGATGATGCGCGAGGAATTGGTCCAACGGGTTTGCAGACGCGACCAAAACGGATACGGCGGGCAAACTTCCGCGCCCCGCCCTGCCCGCCTGCTGACGCGCGCTGGCAATCGTCCCCGGATACCCGACGATAAGCGCCGCGCCCAGCCCGCCAATATCAACGCCGAGTTCAAGCGCGTTTGTCGCCACAACGGATTTCACCGCGCCGCCGCGCAAGCCTTGTTCAATCTCACGCCGTTGGGCGGGGAGGTATCCGCTGCGGTAGCCGCGAATGTTTGATTTTTGATTTGCGTTTTCAATTTGCAGATGCGTGAGCAAAATTTCCACGCTTCTTCTTGTGCGCGCAAAGATGACGTTTTGAATATCGCGGCTTAATATGTCGTTTGCAAGTCTTACGCTTTCCTGCAAACTGCTTTTGCGGATTCCCAGCGAGGAATCAGTGACGGGCGGGTTGTAGAGGATGAAGTGCTTTTCTCCCCGCGCCGCGCCGTCGTTGTCTATCAGTTCCACTTCTTCTTCAATTAAATTTTCCGCGTGTTGTTTGGGGTTTGCAATCGTCGCCGAAGCAAGAATAAATTGCGGGCGCGAATCATAAAACGCGGCGACGCGCTTCAAGCGGCGAATCACGTTTGCCACATGCGAGCCGAACACGCCGCGGTAGGTGTGCGCTTCGTCAATGACGATGAATTTGAGGTGCGTGAAAAACCCGCTCCAATTGACGTGATGGGGAAGGATGCCCGTGTGCAGCATATCGGGGTTCGATAATACGATGCGGGCGTTTTTGCGGATGGCGGGTCTGTCTTTTTGCGGGGTGTCGCCGTCATAAATTGCCGCCGGAAACCGGTTACTGATAACTGACAACTGGTTACTAATAACTGACCACTGGTCTTGCGCCAATGCTTTGGTGGGGAATAAATACAAAGCGCGCGTTTGTGGATTTTGAATTAAAGAATCAAAAACGGGCAAATTGTAGGCGAGCGTTTTTCCGCTGGCGGTGCTGGTGGCAAGGATGATGTTTTTGCGCGCGCGGGCTTTTTCCCATGCTTCGTGTTGATGCGCGTACAGCCGGTCAATGCCCAGGCTGCGAAGCGCTTCGCCAAGCGCGGAAGGCAGGCGGGTTGGGAAATCCCGCGTTTGGGCTGGACGGGCAGGGAAAACCCGCCAAGCCGAAATGTTTGGGGCGGTAAGTTCGTCCGCCCGCCAGAAATCCAGTAAATCTTTAAGGTTGGTCACTTAATTCTCTTGCAAGCGATTCCATTTGCGCGAGGATGGCGGGCGTTTGCCCGCTGGGAAGGGCAACGCGGTACATGTGCGCGAAGCCGTCGCCGAGCATGGTTTTTACATTGCGCCATGAAGCGAGCTGCGGCTGGATGATTCCTTGCGGCATGAGCTCAACGGCTTGCAGCCATTGTGGATGTGTTTTTTGATAACCGCCGAGCAGTTCCATGCTGCTGATTTGCATGGGAAAGAGGTGCGTGGCTTCAACAAAACGCGCGTCTTGTTTTTCTTGCAGCAGCCAGCGGAGGAACAGCCACGCGGCGAGCGATTCTTCTTCGCTGGATTCTAAAATGACATACGAAGAGCCATATACCACAAGCGACTCCGCGCCGGGGAAGGGAATAACGCGCCATTTGTCGCGGCTGTTTGCTTCGGCAAACGCGCGCGCGGCTGCGGGCAGGTCTTCCAAACCGGCGGAGATGAACAACGCCTCGCGGCTTGCAAACGCATTGGATGGATTTTCGCCGCCCTGCCACGCGCAGTTGCTTTCGGAAAGTTCGCGCAGAAATTTGAACGCTTCGATGTTTTGCGGAGTGAGAAAACGATAATCGCCGCCTTCCATTACGCCGCCGCCGAATGCCGTCATCCAGCTGTATGCGGTCATTGGGTCGGTATCCACCAGCCAGCCGCCTTTGAAATCGTTTTGCGGCGAGTTGTCTTTCATCATGGCTTGCTGCGCGGCGCAGGCTTGCCTTCTAAACGCTTCGGGCGTTGCGGGCGCGGAAGAAAAGCCGAGTTCCTTCGCCCACGTTTCGTTCCATAACAAAAAACGCGCGGTGCGCTGCGCGGGCATGGCAATTTGTTTTCCGTTAAGGTTGTCCTGCCGCATAAACAGCGCGGGGATATTTTCCACGCTCATGCCGTACACCGGGTCGTTGATGTACGTTGTTAAGTCGCGCACGGTTTGATTTTGATGCCATTCAATTGCGTGTTCGGGCAGCGCAATGACCATGTTTGGTTTTTCTTTGGCGGGCAGCGCGGCGTTTACGCTTTCGTACAAGTTGGCGTAGTTGACAAACTCCTGCGCGGTGACTTTGATTCCCCATTCGTTTTCTTCATTGAATGTTTTGGCGAGCGAATTGAACAGGCTGGACTCCAACCCATACCAAGGATGCCAGACGGAGATTTCCAACCCGCGCAGCGCGGATTCTTCCACCCGCAGGTTGGATTGCGCGGGGAGAGTTGATTTTGGCTTCGGGGTTTTCACCGCTTGCGGCGCGGATTCAGACTCCGCGGGCTTGGCGGGGGGTGGCGCGCTTGTCACACTTGTTACGCTTGCCGCGCATGATGTGATGAGAATTGAAGCGATAAAAAAAATGGGGAGCAGTTTTTTCATTAGAGCGGGGGCTGCGCCAGAGTCATAAACGGCACAGGCATAAAGACAAGGAAGAAAATGATAATCATCAAATACGCAATGGCGCGGCGGGTTGGGTCGAGCGTGGTAATTTGGTCGAGCGGCTGCGCGTTTTGGCGTCCCAGCCAGAAGAGCAGGGCAGCCCAAATCCACCAGCCGTTCCACGCAAAGCCAAGAACGACGAGCAGCGCGATGATGTAGGGAAATGCTTTGCGGGCTTTTTCGCCAAACAGGGAGTAGATGATATGCCCGCCATCGAGCGAACCGGCTGGAATTAAGTTGAGCGCGGTGACGAGAATCCCCGCCCAGCCGGCAAAGGCAACGGGATGAATAAAGACATCCAGCCCGCCAAAGGGGACGGGTTTTCCTGTAAAGAAGTATTGAATCCAATACAGGGCGGTTTGCGGCGCGGCGGGTTCGGGGAGCATTTTTCCAAAGATGATGAATTTTGCCAGCAGGTAAAGCAGCGAGTTGCCTTCAAGGAATCCGTTTGGGTTGGGTTCGATGATTCCCGTGGTGGAAAGGGAAAGCCCCAAAAACAAAATGGGAACGGCAACCACAAGCCCCGCAAGGGGACCCGCGACTCCGATGTCAAATAACACGCGCTTGTTTTTGGGAATGCCGCGCATGAGGATTGCCGCGCCCATTGTGCCAAGCGGACTTAATGGAAACGGGATGAAGAAAGGCAGCGTGGCGGGCGTTTTGTGATAGCGGCTCATGAAGTAATGTCCCAGCTCGTGGGCGAGCAAAATGCTCAACAGGCTTGCGGCAAACTGCCAGCCCGTGAAAATATTTTTTGCCATGAGCGTAATTTGCCCCCAAAAGTCCGGCGGAATTTCGCCTTGAATTTGCACGCCCGAAAGCATGACGCTGAAAATGGTTAAAACGAACAGAATGATGTTTGTTTTAACTTTTTCTTTTGGCGGGGGCGGAAGCCGCAGCCCGACGTAAATGATGTGCGTGCCGTCCTCCGCCATGCGGAAGAGCGGGGTTAAACCAAGCGGGGTGAGCAGGTTCCACAGCTGGTCATGCAGGGCGGCGGAATCTTCGTGAATAAGTTTGCCGCGATAGCGGACGATGAAGTCTTCATCGTCTTTGCCTGCGGTAATATCGGTGATGTGAAAAATTTTGGAAACAAGCGGGGTAATTTCTTCGATTGTTGGTTCAGGGTTGGACATGCGCTTACCTTTTGCGAATGGACGATGAAGCCATGTTCATCGCCCAAATTTCAGGCGGGAGTGGATGGGAGTCGAACCCACCGCAGAACGCAACGCGCCCCGCCACAGGTTTTGAAGACCAGGAGACCCACCGGGACCTAACCACTCCCGTTTGCAAGGATAACCGAGAGGGGATTGTTTTGCAAGTTGATTTATAGTTGATAGCCCTCTAAAAACGGGGGCGGGTTGGGAATGTAATGCGGCGCAAAAATAAAAAGCGAAGCAAAAGAGATAACGATGCAAAGCATACATAGCACGACAAATCCGCCGATGATGATTCCCGTCCACGCCAGCGGGCTGCCGGGTTCGTTGCGGCGGCGAATTTGCTCCAGCGCAACCAACCCGAATATCAATGCCAGCGCGCCGAGAAAAAATCCCAGCGGGAAGCAGATCAAGCCGGTAAAGGGAATCGGAACCATTCCCGTACAAAAGGAAAGGATGGTGAGCAGCGCAAGCGTCAGGCTGATGACCGCTTGCGGGTTGCTCGGAAGGGATGTTGGAGTTTCATTTTTCATAGAGTCAAATCTTCATCACCGCTGTTGCGCGGGTCCTGATACGGCGGCTTGCGCGTTGTTCATTAGAGTTCTTGCATAAGTCGGGCGTTGACTTGTCATTTCGAGCGCAGCAACTGAGAAATGACAGAGCGCGTAATATGAGTGATTAATAAAAACAAAAACCGCCCTGTGCAGGACGGTTTGATTGTTGGCTGTCGGGGCGAGAGGATTCGAACCTCCGACCTCTTGCACCCCATGCAAGCGCGCTAGCCGGGCTGCGCCACGCCCCGAATTGAGCGAACGTGATTATAGCCGCGTTTTGCGATTCTGGCAAATCGAATTTTGAATTTATTTGGAAGGCGTGGGCGTGGGAGGCAGCTGGGCGGGAAGCGACTTTAACTTGGGCGCGGGCGGGCGCTGCAAGTCAAACCCCTTTTCGCCGTGAAATGTAAAATACGTCACCTGTCCGGGAAAAATCTCCACCCAGGTTTGGTAGGTTGTTTTATCGTACACAATGTTGAGTTTGTAAAACCCTGCGGGCAAATCTCCCAACACCACGTTTTCGTTGTAATACGGGTCCGGGTTAATTGCGCCGCCTCCGCCATAGGTTTTAACCGTGTACGTCTTTTTTACTTCCACCGCGTTGAGTTTCACTTCATAATGCTGCAAAGTCTTATCGTCCGAATCCATCACGCGCCCCACCAGCACGCCCCAACCCTGCGGCGGAGCAATCCACAATTCGGGGTTATAGGTATCAAAAAACGAGTTGTTTGGAAAGCGCACTTCAAAATGCAAATGCGGTCCGGTGGTTGCGCCCGTCCTGCCGACCAGCCCAATCACATCGCCGGTTTGCACATGCTGACCCAACACCACATCCACTTGACTCATGTGCGCGTAAATCGTATAAAGTTGCCGGCCTTGAAAACCAAAATCATGCCGAATGGCAACCGCCAAGCCGTATGGGTCTTCCTGATTTTTCGGCGACTCGGTAAAAAGCCCCCAGCCCGCCCACACCACAGTCCCCGCGCCTGCCGCCATAATGGGCGTGCCTTCCGGCGTGGGAATATCCACCCCGCTATGCACCACATCCGGCGCAAAGAAAACGCCGCCATAGCGATAATCCGCCACGGGCCAGTTCACTTGGTCTGCGGCAATTGGGCGCGTAAAATAAAAATGGTCATACGGTGAAACCGCCCACGGCACAGGATACAACGGAGGACGCCAACTGGAAATTGGCTCCGCGCCCGGCGTAGGGAGGCGAAATTGAAACGGCACGGGGGAAGGAGTGAGCGCGGGGATGGATTCCAACTCAACCGGATTCTGCTCTTGCATAACGACGGGCGTCGGGCGGGCTTGTTCCGCATCCGCGCACGCGGAAATCATCACCCCGGCAAAAAAGATAAACAGCAAAAAATTGATTCTCATCGCGTTATGGAATAATGGTCGGCGGAGTGGGCGTGAGCGTGGCGGTGAAAGTGGCGGTGGGCGTAAAAGTCGGCGTGCGGGTTGGCGTAATTGTAGGCGGAAGAACGCGCGTGGGCGTCATCAGCGCCTGTTCGGGATACAGTTCGCGCATGGCGGTGTACCAATCCAACCCGCCGGTTTGGACAAACTCGGTAAAACGCGCGCCCGCGTAAAATGTGCGCCAGTTCGGCAGCGAAGGCAAACGCTCCCATCCGTAGGCGGCGGCAAGCGCGGTCATATCCACCCAGTATCCGCTTGGCACGGGCGCGTATTCTCCGCCCTGCTCGTATGTGCGCGGGTCAAGGTCGTAGCGCGCGCTTAAGTTCCACGGCGCATTGTGAATTGGCTCGCCGCACGAGCCGTCCTGCTTGTCACAGCGGATGTATAAACGCCAGTACGTTTGCGCGCCAATGTCCTCGCGCAAGACTGCCATCCAGCCTGCGTTTGCCATCAGT
>DAOTZP010000264.1:0-2886 GCA_034434265.1 Anaerolineales bacterium
TCCACTTTTTCGGGGAAGCGGCGCTTTTGATGCGGAGTCATAATGTAACAGCGGTTTGCCCATGCCGCAATTTCCTGCGAGCCGCCGGAGCCGGGCAGGCGCACTTTCGGATGGTCGTATTCGCCGATGACGGTGGCGTTGATGTTGCCGTATTTGTCAATTTGCGCGCCGCCCATGAATCCTACATCCACATTGCCGCGCTGTAAATAGTTTGCAAAAATATCGTACATGCTGACGACGGATAACGCCCCGCTGACGAGTGTCGGGTCGCCGATGGAAAGCGGCAGGCGGGCTGGCTCCGCGCCGATGACGCCCGCTTCGTAAATCATCACAATGTTGGGGGCGTGGGTGCGTTTGGCGAGGTTGCAGGCAAGGTTGGGTTGCCCGACGCCGACGAAGACAACATCGCCGTCTTTGATGAGCCGCGCCGCGTTGACAATCATCAACTCGGCGGAGGAATAGGTGGGTTGGGTCATAAGTCTCCTACAAAACTTTTTATCAGTTCGGCAACTTGCTGCGGATGTTCGAGCGGAAGCAGGTGCGTGGCTTTTTGCATGACATGAATTTTAACGCGCGGGTTTTTCTTTTGCGCGAGCCGCGCGGCTTCTTCCCGGAATGTGTCCGTCTCCGCGCCGCGAATCATCAGCGTGGGAACTTGCAGGCTGGGCAAAGCCCGCCACAAATCAAAATCACGCACGCCCGTCAGGTAAATCCGCGCTTCCCATTCGGGGGAGTAAATCAACTCGTATGCGCCGTCCGCTTTTTGGCGCGTGATTCCTTCGATGTATGCCCGCAGGCTTTCGTCGCTCATGTATTGAAAGACGGGGCGGGCGCGGTATCCGCGAAAAACAAGGTCAAGATTATCAAATGTGCGGCGGCGTTTGAGCGCGCCTTGAATTTTGGGATGCAGTTTGCTGCCAAGCCCAATGGCGCGGACGGTGTTCCACAGCACGTTGAAGGACGGCGTGAACAAAACAGGGTCAAGCAGGACCAACGCGCGGAATGCTTCGGGCTGGCGGATTGCGGCGCGAAGTGTGACAATGCCGCCGATGGAATGACCGACTCCGATGACGGGTTTTGATTCGCGGGCTAAAAATTTCAGCAAGTCTTCGCTGAAGATTTTCCAGTCTTGAATCTCTTGCGGGGTGGAATTTTCCCACAGCGGGCGCAACTTCATCCCGAACAGATGATATTGATTTTTTAAGAGTTCAAATAAAGGACGGTAACAATCGGGCGGGTATCCGTTGGCGTGTAAGAAATGCAAAGGCGCGCCGCCGCCGCCGTAATCAAAATGGGGAATCTCCATTTGCCAATCACCAATTCACTAAGTATAGTTCATCGAATGTTCTTTTACAGAATTTGACGGCAGACCGCTGACCATAGACTGCGGTCTGCCGTCAGCGGTCAACTTTTGTTAAATTTCTTTTGCCTTTTTACTTAATACTGCCCGTAATTAATTTTATCGCTGTACTTTGCTTTTACCTTTAAGCGTTTGTGCGTTTTCTCGCCGAGTTTTTTCCAATAGGCGTTTCTATCTTTGACGCCGTACACCCATTCATCAAGATATTTTTGAACGCTTTCTTTTGATTCGCTGATTTTGTCCCACGCGAGATAAAACTCATTGTCGCGGTCGTAATATCCCTGCGAGTAGGAAGGATGCGAAGCAAACGGCACATGACAAACCGCATCCACAATATTGGATGGAATCATGGTGCGGTTCGGGTCGGAGCGGATGACGGACTCGTCCACGATTTCTTCGGCGGTGAGGATGACTTTCTTCGCGGCAAATGCGGCTTCTTTTTGCTCGCCGATGATTCCCCACAGGTGGGCGTTGCCGTGCTTGTCCGCCCGCTGCACATGCACAATCGCCACGTCTGGATTAAGCGCTGGCACAACAATTACATCTTTTCCGCCGTATGGGTCGGGGATGCGTTTAATCTTCGGATTGGATTTTTCGAGGTCGGTTGCGCCGGTTTGATTCATGGGCAGAAAGGGCAAGCCCGACGCTCCCGCTTGCAGCCGTGTAATCATGCCGAAGTGGGAGTATTCCTCCCATTCCAATTCGCCTTTTTCAATTGCGCTTCGGACAATACGCAGCGAGCCGACGCCCGGGTTCCCCATGTAGGAGAAGATGACCTTCTTCGCGCAGCCCGCGGCGACCATTTGGTCGTAAATCAAATCCGGCGTGGCGCGCGCAAGCGTGAGGTTTTTCTTTCCCTGACGGATGATTTCATGCCCCGCGGCAAACGGAATGAGATGGGTAAATCCGGCGGCGTACACAGTGTCGCCATCCTGCACTAATTCTTGAATTGCTTTTTTAAGAGGAATGAGTTTGGACATATTATCGTTTGATTTTCTTTTTCATATTTTCCCAAAGTTTTTTGGCATAAATAAAGCGCTCCACGCGCGGCGGGGCGGGTTTATTGCGTCGAAAATACCAGCCAATGGCAAACAATATCATCGCGCCAAAGAAGTAGTCAAAGTCGGCTTTGTTGGCAAAGTCCGAGGCGATAAACAGAATGAACAATAGCGCGCCTATCAAGTAAAAAAATATGCCAATGCGAAATTCAAAGGGGTCGTCGTTTTCCACAGCCCTATTTTACCGCACGGATAAAAATCCGTCCTTTCCACCTTGCAAGAAAGGACGGATGATATGGCGTAATGTAATAAACCCAAGTTGCTGCCCTTGCTTAATTTTTACCGCAGAGGCGCGGAGGACACGGAGAAATTCATTAAAAAATCTGCGCCCTCTGCACATCGGCGGTTCAAAACAGGCAAAATCCTTCTTGCCCTTTTGAAGGCGGCAACTTGCGTTAAGAATTAAATTCGGGGTTATTGCCGCCTTCATTACACATGCGGGGTGACTTTTGCCGCGAGTTTTTCTTT
>DAOTZP010000265.1:0-4613 GCA_034434265.1 Anaerolineales bacterium
GCGCGGCAATTTCGTTTTGCAGGTATTCGCGCAGGCGTTCTTCCGAAAGCGTGAAACTCAGCGGAACGGCAATTTCAGGCGAAGGGCGGTTCCATAAATAATCCCAAAACCCGCTCCAAAACGGGCTGCCCGTGCGGCTGAGGTCGGCGGCGGCGAGCATGGTTTCCACATCCGCGCGAAAGCCAACGACGGTTGGGTCAATGTGGATGATGGCGTCTCCGTACCGCGCTTCAACAGGGGAGGTGTACACTTCCAATAAACGCTGCGAGGCTTCCGCCGGGGTTAACCCGCCGACGGGAATGCCGCCAATGGTCATGCTGGCTGGGTAGTTGTTGCGCTGGCGGCTGTATCCTACCAATGAAACGATGGAAAGTATCAAGGCAGCCGTTAAAAATAAAATGGATACTCCGCGCAGAATGATATTGGTATTGCGATTTCTCACATATCCTCCGTAAGGATAAAAGTCACAAAAAAAGTATAACACACCCACTTAAGGGTTGTGCTAGAATACACACGCCGTCTTGCGGCGAATCTTATATTGAAAGAAGGACCTATGCTTCGTTCTTTCCTCATCTATCTTTCCAAATCTGCGTGGATGCAGAACATTGTAATGAACTGGGGGTTTGCATGGCGCGTGGCTTCCCGTTTTGTTGCCGGAACAAATTTAAGCGACGCCGTGCGGGTGGTTCGGGAACTTAACGCAAAGGGCATTAACGCCACGCTTGACCATCTGGGCGAGCATACCAACACGCCCGAAGAAGCCCAGCAAGCCGCCGACGATATCTTTGCCACGCTTGACGCCATCGGCGCCGACCCGTCTTTGCGGTGCAATGTTTCCATTAAACTCACTCAAATCGGTTTGGGGTTGGATGAAACCATCTGCGCGGAGCATCTTGAAAGAATTCTTGCGCGCGCAAAGCAAAACAATACTTTTATCCGCGTGGATATTGAAGACACACCCTACACCGACAAGACCATTAATCTTTATTACGCAATGCGCGAAAAAGGCTATACCAATGTGGGTATGGCGGTGCAGTCGTATTTATACCGCGCCGAGACGGATACCCGCCGCATGATTAAGAATAAAACCCCCATCCGTTTGGTGAAAGGCGCGTACAAAGAACCGCCGGATAAAGCCTTCCCCGCCAAGGCGGACGTGGATGCGAATTACGACCTGCTGACCAAAATCCTAATGGATGCTTCACTGGAACACGGCAGCGTGATTTCCGCCGACGGGCGATTCCCCGCCATGCCCGCCATTGCCACGCATGACGAGAAACGAATTGCGTTTGCAAAACAATACTCGCAAAAAATCAATCTACCCAAACAGGGATATGAGTTTCAAATGCTGTACGGAATTCGCCGCGACTTGCAGGAAAACCTTGTTGCAGAAGGGTATTTTGTGCGCGTGTATGTTCCCTTTGGCACGCATTGGTACCCCTATTTTATGCGCCGATTAGCGGAACGCCCTGCAAACCTTTGGTTCTTTGTTTCCAACTTCCTCAAAGGATGATTAACGCATTTTAAAATTCTTTATCTATGGAGAAGACATGCCATGCGGCCTGATTGGGACTCCTACTTTATGAAAATTGCGTTTGCGGTTTCAGAGCGAAGCACATGCGACCGCGCTTTTGTCGGATGCGTGCTGGTTCTGGAAAAGCGAATTTTGACGACGGGCTTTAACGGTTCTCCCGCCGGGCAGGAGCATTGCGACGAAGCGGGTCACTTGATGGTGGACGGTCACTGTGTCCGCACCATTCACGCGGAGACGAATGCCATCATCCAAGCTGCGCTGCATGGCGTTTCCACCAAAGGCGCCACCTGTTATGTCACGCATCTGCCATGTATCAATTGCACGAAGGCGTTAATCAACGCGGGCATTACGCGCATTGTGTATAGCGTGGCGTATCGCACAGATGAAAACGCGATGAATTTTTTGAAGTCCGCAAACGTGGAAGTGGCGCAGAAGGAGTTTTCAGGACTTGCTTCTTAAGTCAGGAATAAAATCAGACAAAACATCGTCGCTAAAAAGAGAAAATATATTTTCAAAAGGATTTTGTGATGAAACTTCCAATTATTTTTGTCCTGATTTTGTCTTTGCTTGCCTCAGGCTGTGCAAGTTCAGGAGATGTTGCAACTCAGCCCCCTGCGCCTCAAACTTTACCCGCTTCTTTGACATTGCAGCAAGTCCTTAATACCGCATATACCTTGCATGGCTCAGATGGCTCTTTGAAACCTTTTACCCTTACGAATGGGGCTTATGTCAGCGGAAATGACCCTGCCGCTCCTGATGCTTTGAGCATCGGAATCATCCGCGAGGCGGTTGCGTTTGGGGATATTAATGGCGATGGCGCAGGCGATGCGGTTGTGCCGATTTTTATCAACTACGGCGGAACAGGCGCGTTTGTTCATTTGGCTGCTGTTCTCAATCGGGATGGGCAGGCGGTTCATTCCACGCCCGCTACATATGGCATGGGTGACCGTGCCGCAGTTCAATCTCTTAAGATAGCAAACAATCGGATTGATTTAGCCGCGCTTGTTTCAGCGCCCAATGACCCGCTTTGCTGCCCAAGCGTGAATGCGAAGATGACCTTTGAGTATAGTGATATGGGGTTTCGCGTTTTGCATGTGACTACTTCCACGCCTTCCGGCCTGGCGCGTGAAATTTCGATTACAGCGCCTGCAGACGAATCGAACGTTCAGCCGCAAATCACGCTCACAGGGACGACTACAGTTGGACCTTTTGAAAACAACTTGATTTACCGCGTCTATGATGCTAACGGCATGGCGGTTGTTGAATCGGGGTTTATGGTTCAAAATGAAGAACTTGGCGCGCCTTCCACTTTTTCCCTCCCGCTTGATTTTGCCCAACTGGGGATTTCGGGGCGCATCCGCGTTGAAATTTCCGAGATGAGCATGGCGGACGGTTCAACTTTGATGATGGACAGCGTATATTTGAATGTAGGCGAATAACGGTCTTAAAAAATCCGCAGCGTTTATTCCCACCACAGTAGAGGGCACGGAGTCCGCAGAGATGTTTTAGAGAATTTCTCCGTGTCCTTCGCGCCTCTGCGGTAAAAATTAAGCAAGGGTAGCAACTTGGGTTATCGTATCAAAAAAATACATCCGCCGTGGGGTTTCTCCATCTTTGCGATTTGCTCCACGCTGTTTTTTGTTGCGCTTTTAAGAATCTCCGCGTCCATCTGGCATAACTCTGGATGTCCTTCGATAATCTTCGCGTATGGGCATCTTCCCAAAATCACACGCGGACCTTCGGCGCCGGCTTCCCAGCGGGCTTGGTAATGCATGGCGTTGAGTTTTTCAATCAAGAGCGCGAGGCGTTTGGTAATCGGTAAATTGGCAAATGGGGCGGGGGGCAAAATTTTGTTTGCAACATCCCCAACTTGAAATCTGTACCCTTCAACTGAAAGAATCGCATCGGCTAAATTTGCAAGGTTATCTCCCAGCGCGGCTTGGGATAATGAATACATCTTTTCAGGTCGCCCGCGTCCTTCGCGCGGGCGCGCTTCTGTGAACTCGATGCGCCCATCCGCGCACAGGATGGAGAGGTGGTGGCGCACATTCGGCGCGGACATTTTCAATGCGCGCGCAATCTCCCGCGCTGAAGCGGAGCGGGATTTTTTCAAATGGGCGAGGACTTTTTGGCGGGCAGTGGTCATCCGTTTATTCGTTTTTCAATCTGTTACCTAATCTGTGTTTCGGGACGCCGATTCTCTTCGGGGAGTAAAATCAACTTCACTTGGGAAGAATCCGCGTGGTGGCTCATGCAGAAGCCTGTGCTGCTGTCATACAATCATAGTGATTATACTCACTTTCTGATTTTTGAAAATATATTTTTGCGTAATTTGGTTGACGTATCCCGCCAGCCTGCTATAATCGCTCTTTGTGAAGCAAATCATTTACCAATTGCTTATTACCAATCTCTAAATCTGATGACTTTGAATTGGGAATCCACCTACGCCATTGCTTTGGAGTTACGCCGCCACCACCCTGATGTAAACATCGAAGAAGTTTCATTGCAGCAAATTTATCAGTGGACGATTGAACTTTCGGAATTTGAGGATGACCTCGCGCTCGTGAACGATGACATCCTTTACGCAATCTACCAAGACTGGTTCGAGGAGAACATTCATGGAAAATGAAAAACTAAGTTTGCCCAACTACAACATCCCCGAAGATTTGGAAAATGTTGTAGCCATCACCACGATTGACCGCCTGTATAACTGGGGTCGTCGTTCGTCGGTCTGGCCCCTCATGTTCGGTCTCGCGTGCTGCGCGATTGAAATGATTGCGGCGCAGGCTTCGCGCTATGACATGGCGCGTTTCGGCATGGAAGTTATGCGCCCCACGCCGCGCCAAGCGGACATGATGTTGGTATCCGGCACGGTCACCAAGAAAATGCTGCCCGCCATCATCCGCCTGTATAATCAAATGCCCGAACCGAAATACGTTGTTGCAATGGGCGCATGCGCTTCGAGCGGCGGGCCCTTCAAGGAAGGATATAACGTCGTCGCGGGGATTGATAAATTTTTGCCCGTAGATGTGTATATCCCCGGCTGCCCTCCCACCCCGCAGGCATTAATCGCGGGCAT
>DAOTZP010000266.1:0-6858 GCA_034434265.1 Anaerolineales bacterium
ATGGGCGGCAGCGACATTCTTCGCCTGACCAATCATCCCTCCACAGACAAGTGGTCTGCGGCTGACTCCAAAGAAACCGGCTCACGCGGTTACTAAATCAAAAGCCTCTGTATCTCTCATTACTCAAAAAAAAAACGCCCCCGAAACTTCGGGGGCGTTTTTGCTTTTGATTATCCAAACCGTTCTTCACGCCATACATCGGCGCGGTTGTGGTAGCCAGCCTGTTCCCAAAATCCGCGCTTGTCTTTGGGCATAAATTCCAGCGAACGCAGCCACTTGGCGCCTTTCCAAAAATACGGTGTTTGTAAATCCTCGCGCCCGGGGATAAAGCCCACCACGCCGCGCAAAGGGAATCCATGGTCAGGCGTAAGCGGCTCGCCATTAAAGTGAGTCGCAAGCAGGAAGTTATCCTGCATCACCACTTCCAGCGGCAGGTTCACCGTGAATCCATATTCCGCGTGTTGCATGACATGCGTGGCGCTCGGTTTGATTTTAATCAAGCCCTGCTCCACCATCGTTTTTACTGAAACGCCTTCCCACTCTGTGTCGGCTTTGCTCCATCTGGTGACGCAGTGAATATCCATTTTGATTTTTGAACGCGGCAATTGATTGAATTCATCCCATGTCCATTTTTTTTCTTCTTCCACTTCGCCCCACACGCGGAAATCCCATGTGGCGGGGTTGAATATTGGCACAGGCCCGTAATGCAAAACGGGAAACTTCATGGTCAGCGACTGACCGGGCGGCAATCTTCCTTCGCTGCGGATGCGGTCTTCCTCTTTGCGGCGGTCAAAACCTTCAAATGAAAACATGGTTACCTCACAAATAAACTTTCTTGAATTGTACCCAAAAGACGCGAAAGGGCGCATGAATATTACTTGAAAAAAACAGCGGGAGTATAATAACGCGAAATTCAAACACGAGGAGAGAGTATGAAACGCCCGACTTTTAAGCAAAAGATTCAATATTGGTTCGATAATTATATGTCGCGCGGAACGCCAGCCCTTTTATTTGGGCTGTTTATATTGTCCGCCGTCATTATTTTTTCCATTGCGTTGATTGTAAAAATCACAGGCAGCGCGCCCAATAATGAAAGTCTGTATGATTTGGTGTGGATGGCTTTGCTGCGTACTCTCGACTCGGGCACCATGGGCGGCGATACGGGCAGTTTCTTCTTTATGATGATGATGCTGGCGGTGACCTTTGGCGGCATCTTTGTCGTCAGCGCGCTGATTGGCATCATCAACAACGCTCTCGAAGATAAACTTAACGAACTTCGCAAGGGGCGTTCCGCTGTTCTCGAAAATGACCACACGCTCATTCTCGGCTGGTCGCCGCAGATTTTTACCATTATTTCCGAGTTGACGCTTGCCAACGAAAGCCGCAAAAGCGGCGCGGTGATTGTCGTGCTGGCGGACCAGGACAAGGTGGAGATGGAAGACGCCATCGCCGGGCGCATCGAGGATTTGAAAAACACGCGCGTTATCTGCCGTTCGGGCAGCCCCATTGACTTGAACGACCTTGAAATCGTCAGCCCGCATTCGGCGCGTTCCATCATCATCCTTGCCCAAGGGGATGACCCCGATACGCATGTCATCAAATCGGTGCTGGCAATTACCAACAACCCCAACCGCCGCGAACAGCCGTATCACATCGTCACGCAAATCCGCGACCCGAAGAATATGGACGTGGTAAAAATGCTTGGCGCGCGTGATATTGTTCAACCCATCCTCACCAATGATTTGATTGCCCGCGTGGTTGCGCAAACTTCGCGCCAGAGCGGTCTTTCCATTGTTTATACCGAGTTGATGAACTTTGGCGGCGATGAAATTTATTTTAAGGAAGAAACCGCCCTCGTGGGAAAAACCTACGGCGAAGCCTTAAACGCGTTTGAATCTTCCACTCTGATGGGCATTCGCAAAGCGGACGGCGCGATTGCAATGAGTCCCGCGATGGAAACAAAAATTGAACGCGGCGATAAGATTTTTGCGATTGCAGAGGACGATGACAAGATTACGGCGGATGCCTCCCCCGATGTGGATGAAAGCGCGATTCGCACCAACGGGCAAGTTCCCGCGCCGCAGGCGGAGCGCGCCCTCATCCTCGGCTGGAATCGCTCCGGCGCAACCATCATCCGCGAACTGGATAGCTACGTTGCCAAAGGCTCGCAGGTGACGATTGTTTCCGATATTGAAGATTTGGAAACCCAGCTGCGCGCTGAAATAGGAAAATTAAAAAATCAAAAAGTGGTTGCGCAGAAGGGGGACATCCGCGACCGCGCTTTGCTTGAATCGCTTGAAATCACCGAATACGACCATGTGATTGTGCTGGCGTACAACCATCTTGAAACACAGGAAGCGGACGCAATTACGCTTGTCACATTGTTGCACTTGCGCGATATTGCCGAGAAGGACAACACGCCGTTTTCCATCATCAGCGAAATGCTGGATTTGCGAAACCGCGAACTTGCCGAAGCCGCCAAAGTGGACGACTTTATCGTCAGCGAACATCTCATCAGCCTGATGATGGCGCAGCTTTCCGAAAACCCGGAATTAATGGGCGTGTTTAACGATATGTTTGACCCCGAAGGCGCGGAAATTTACCTGAAGCCTGTCAGTCACTATGTTGCAACCGGGCAGCCTGTGAATTTCTACACCGTTACCGAAGCCGCCCGGCGCCGCGGAGAAACCGCCATTGGGTATCGTTTGATGTCGCAAAGCCATGACGCGCAAAATGCGTACGGTGTTCACACCAACCCGAAAAAATCCGCGAAGATTGTATTCTCGCCGGATGACAAGATTATCGTCATTTCCCAATAATCAAAAAGGCGACCTTGCAAAGGCCGCCTTTTTTTATTGATTAACGCAAGTTGCCGCCTTCAAAAAGGAAGAAGGATTTTGCCTGTTTTGAACCGCCGAGTTGCAGAGGGCGCAGAGTTTTTAATGAATTTCTCCGTGTCCTCCGCTCCTCTGCGGTAAAAATTAAGCAAGGGCAGCAACTTGGGTTGATTACTTCATCAGCTGGTCAACACGAGACTCTCCCACGGAATAATATTTCGCGTCTTTGTGATGGACGATAATCGCGGCGGTGGATTGTTCAGGGATGAGTTGCCCCGAAACAGAGAGACTCATGCCGAGCTCCGTTTCAGCGGCGGGGAGTAATTTGAAAACTTTGAAGTGGTCTTCCAGTTCGGGAATGGCGGGGTAGCCCCACGAGTAACGCTTGCCTTGATTTTCAGGGATGCCCAGCTCGCGGCGGATATGCTCATGCAGGTAGTTGGCGGTGGCTTCAGCGGCTTGCACGGCGAGCCCATGCACGAAGTAGGCTTCGGTGTAATCGTTGGCGGCTTGCAGTTTGTCAAACTTGTCGCTGGCGGCTTGACCGACGGTCACAACTTGCAGCGCAACCACATCCACTTGACCGGACTCGACGGAGGCATAGTAATCAGATAGCGCGAGATGGTCGTCGTGCGGCTGGCGGGGGAATGTAAAGCGGGCAATTTCCTGAAGATTGGATGCTGGAAATTGGTAATTGGTAATTGGCAAATCGGGGTTATAGATGATGAGGTCATTGCCTTGCGCCTGACAGGGGAAGTAGCCATACACCGCCTGCGGTTTGAGCCAGCCTTCTTTCAGCGCGTCTTTGGTCATTTTGGCGAGGCGGGCGTCGAACTCGGCTTTGAGTTTTTCCCATTCCTTGCCGTGCGTGTTTTTTGCGCCCCACGAGAGACGATACAACTCGTTCATATTGAGATGTTTTAAGACCATTTCAAGCGGCATGTCCTTTACAATGCGCTGACCCAGCTTGGCAGGCAGGGCAATGGGCGCGGGGGCGACGGAAGAACGTTGAACGCTTAACCCTGCTTGTTCAACATTGCTGGCGCGTCCGAGTTCCATCTCTGATTCTTTGCGGATTTTGGCAAGCAGTTCAGGGCGGCGGTTTGAATCAATCAGCGCGTCCATCGTTTCGAGTCCTTCAAACGCATCTTTGCAATAAAAAACGCCAGCTTCATACGCCGTGCCGTCTTCGGTTTGCAGAATGCGGCGACCGAAACGGCGATTGATTGCCGCGCCGCCGATGAGGATGGGAATCTTATGTCCGCGGCGGTGCATTTCGTTCACGATGAGCGGCATCTGCTTGGAGGTGGAGACCAGCAGCGCGGAAAGTCCGACGGCGGTGGCGTTGACATTGACCGCTTCGCTGATGATGGTCTCGGCTGGCACTTGCTTGCCGAGGTCAATCACGGTGTAACCATTGTTGGAAAGAATCGTCTTGACGAGATTTTTGCCGATGTCATGCACGTCGCCGTACACGGTGGCGATGACGACTGTGCCTTTGGTAACGCCTTCGACTTTTTCCAGATAATTTTCAAGATGCGAGACGGCTTTCTTCATCACCTCCGCCGATTGCAGCACGAAGGGCAGAATTAATTCACCCGCGCCAAATTTATCGCCCACCTCTTTCATTGCCGGGAGGAGAACGGTGTTGAGGATGTGGACGGCGATTTCGTGGGTGGCAAGAGTTAATTGGTTATTGGTAATTGGTGATTGCTCACGATGAATGATTTCATCAATATCCGCTTCGATGCCGTCTTTGAAGCGGTGAAGAATTTTCCAATGCAGTTTTTGCTCGGAGGTCATGCCTTCGGTTGGGTCGGCGATTGCCGAGCTGGCGGAGACTTGCACGTTTTCAAAATGCGCAATGAAACGCTGTAGCGCGTCTTCGCGGCGGTTGAAGATGAGGTCTTCGCACAGTTCGCGCTCTTTCACGTCAATTTCGGCGTATGGTTTGATGTGCGCGGCGTTGACGATTGCCATATCCAATCCGGCTTGCACGCAGTGATACAACATGACCGAATTCAACGCGGGGCGCGCCTGCGGCGCAAGCCCAAAAGAGAGATTGCTCACACCAAGCGATGTCATTACGCCGGGCAGGTTTGCTTTGATGAGGCGAATGCCTTCAATCGTTTCCTTTGCAGAGTTGACAAACTCCGCGTCGCCGGTGGCGAGGGTGAACGTCAAATCGTCGAAGACCAAATCGGCGGGCTTGAGTCCGTGGTCATGGACGGCGATGTCGTAAATGCGTTTCGCCACTTCCAGTTTGCGCTGGGCGGTTTTTGCCATGCCGCTTTCATCAATGGTAAGACAAATCACCGCGGCGTTGTATTTTTTTGCAAGGCTGAAAATCTTGTCCGCTTTTCCGCGCCCCGATTCAAGATGAGTCGAGTTAATAAGGCAGCGCCCCGGCGCGGTTTGCAGCGCAATTTCGATAACATCCGCTTCGGTGGAATCAATCACCAGCGGAACATCCACCCCCATTTGCAACTTCTTGACGACTTTACGCATAAGTTCGGCTTCATCCGCGCGTTCAGTGACCGCGACCGAAATATCCAGCGCGTGCGCTCCGCCCGCAACCTGTTCGCGCGCAATGTCAAGAATGCCGTCGTAATCTTCTTCCAGCAGCAAGCGCTTAAACTTGCGCGAACCTTGCGCGTTGCAGCGTTCGCCCAGCAGTGTGGGCGCCGGGTCCTGCCGCATGGCAATCGCGGACATGGCGGAGGAGAGTTTGGGTTCGGGTTCGGGGAGTTTGGTAACTGGTAATTGGTAATTGGCGAGTTTATCAACCAGCAATTTGAGGTGCGCGGGCGTTGTGCCGCAGCAGCCGCCCACAACGCGGACGTTATGCTTCGTCACAAACTCATACATATCATTGGCAAACGGTTCAGGCTCAAGCGGATACACGGCTTGACCATCCACATTAAGCGGAAGCCCCGCGTTGGGAATGCAAGAAACAGGCAGCGCCGAATTTTCGCCGAGAAAGCGAATCGGCTCGCGCATGTGTTCGGGACCGGTTGAGCAATTCAGCCCAAAGACATCAATGCCCATGCCTTCAAGAATCGTCAGCGAGGCGTTAATATCTGTGCCAAGCAACATGCGCCCCGTTGTATCAAGCGTCACCTGTGCCTGAATGGGCAGGTATTCCCCCGTTTCTTCAAAGGCTTTGTGAATGCCCGTAATCGCGGCTTTGACTTCAAGAATATCCTGCGAGGTTTCAATGAGCAGCAAATCCACGCCGCCCTTAATCAACCCCGCCGCCTGCTCGCGGAAGACATCAACCAGTTCATCATATTGAATGTTTGAAAGTTCCGGGTCGTTTGTGGAAGGGAGCTTGCCCGAAGGTCCCATTGAACCGGCAACAAAGCGGGGCTGCCCCGTCTTCGCGGCGAATTCGTCCGCGACTTTGCGCGCAAGGCTTGCCGCAGCAACGTTAATTTCGATAATGCGGTCTTGCAGTTTATACTCCGTCATCGTCAAACGGTTTGAGCGGAAGGTATTCGTTTCCAGCACATCCACGCCCGCTTCAAGGAAGGCGCGGTGAACTTTTTCCACAGCTTGCGGATACGAAATAACAAGGTAATCGTTGCAGCCGTTGTATTGCTCGCCGCCAAAATGTTCGGCAGTCAGGTTTTGAGCTTGCAGGCTTGTTCCCATCGCGCCGTCAAAAATAAGGACTTTCTTTTCAAGCGCGTCGAGGTAGCGGCGGTTGGTATATTTTCTTTTCATTTACTTTCTTTCCTTCTCAATTTATTCTTTCAAAAAAATATCTTTTTCAATACGAGGTCATATTTCTCATACCCATGTTTGCGATAGAGAGACAAAGCGGGAAGATTATCATCCCCCGTTTGAACAAACAGACTCCGCGCGCCTTTTTGACGGGCAGCCTTTTCCGCATGGGCAATCAACTCCCCGCCGATGCCGCGCTGACGAAAGCCATCCATCACATATAATTCGGTCAATTCGGCGTGCGGTTCGTCATATAACACGCTTGGCACAACGCGCACCAGCGCGAACCCAACAG
>DAOTZP010000267.1:0-7648 GCA_034434265.1 Anaerolineales bacterium
AAGAAGGATGTTGCCTGTTTTGAACCGCCGAGACGCAGAGGGCGCAGCGTTTTTAATGAATTTCTCCGTGTCCTCCGCGCTTCTGCGGTAAAAATTAAGCAAGGGCAGCAACTTGGGTTAACTATCTTCGCGCATCCCGGTTGCCCGCGTATTTGCTGATTAATTTTGGACAAACCAAAGCGCAAATTAGGCGATTGCATCCTTCGCCGTCATGGAAATCTTAAAAAAACAAATCTCCGTTTGTCATGTTTATGAAGGTTGCTTCTTGAAAACAAAAATCATCACCCTCGAATCACACGACGACCTTATCTCCGTCCGCGATAAACTTTCGTGGGCGAAGACGCCGCGCATTCTGCTGGTGTGGACGAAGTACGCCCGCGTCAATTTACGGCTGATTGATTTGAAAGTGTTGCAGCGCCACGCCGATGCGCTGGGGGCGCAGTTGGGCATTGTTACGCGGCGGCTCAACGTGCGCCGCGACGCCGAGTCGCTCGGCATTCCCGTTTTCAAGTCCACATCGGAGGCGCAGAAAAAATCATGGGGCGAGATTCCGCAGCGCGGGCAGTTCATTCCCAAACCGCCGCGAAAAGATTTGCGCGCAATAAGAGATTCAATTTACGAAAAAGAACCCGCGTGGCGGACTTCGCTTGCGGGGCGCGTCATCGCGTTTTCTCTTGGCGTGGCGGCTGTGCTTGCTCTGGCGGTCATTTTCCTGCCCCGCGCCGGGGTGACGATTCGCCCGCCCATGCAGAATCAATCGGCGGTGATTCCCATCCGCGCGCATGAGCGCATGGATGAAGTTTCCATCACGGGGCAAATTCCCGCGCGCAGAATTTCCGTCATTGTATCTGCGAGTCAATCGCTGGCATTGACGAAAACCATTGACGTGCCAAAATCCAAAGCGCGGGGCATTGCGCGGTTTACCAATTTGAGCCAGGGCGAGGTGATTATCCCCGCCGGTACGGTGGTTGCCACAGCCGATGAACCGCGCATTAAGTTCGTCACCTTGCACGAAACGCGCTTGGGAACGCAAAATACATTTGTGGATGTTCCCATTGAAGCGGTGGAAGCGGGCGAAGCGGGAAATGTGGACGCGGAAAAAATTACAACGGTGGAAGGCTTGCTCGGTTTGACCTTGACGGTGAATAACCCCAACCCGACCGGCGGCGGCGCAAGCGTAAAACAAATTGGCGCAAGTGATGAAGACCGCGCGCGGCTGCGCGAAACCGTGCTGGATAATTTGCGCCGCGAAGCCGAGACCAAATTGCGCGGTCAAATTTCGCCTGATGATGTTTTTCTTGACGAGACCATTGAAATGATTTCGGCGCTGGAGGAAAAGTTCACGCCGTTGGAAGGGATGCCGGGCAAAACGCTGACGCTGGATATGCAGATTGAATTTTCGGCTTTGTATCTTTCCGCGCAGGATTTGAACGCGCTTGCGCTTGCCGTGCTGGATTCATCCATGCCTGCCCGTTTCACGCCTGCCCGCGCGCCGCAATTTGAAATCCTTACCCCTCCCGCATTTGATTCTTTGGGCATGATTGCCTTTGACATGAAAGTCTCGCGTCCGCTGATTGAGAAGCAAGACGTAATGAGCGTGTTTGCGATTTCACGCGGAAAAAGCATAGCGCGGGCAAAACTGGACTTGCGGCAAAGTTTGAATTTGCGCGAAGACCCGCAGATTATCATCTCCCCCGCGTGGTGGAAGTGGATGCCGCTGATTCCGTTGAACGTAAAAGTGAATATTGAATAGGAGATTTTATGACCATCATCGCCGTCATTGGCGCGGGCAGCGCCTCGTTTGGGGAAAATACGCTTTCGGCAATCCTTCGCTCTAAAAAATTAAAAGGCTCCACGCTGCGGCTGGTGGACCGCAACCCGCAAAGTTTGGATATTGTGTATCGCCTTGCGAAGCGGCTCAACACGGAATGGGATTCTCAATTTGAAATTTCCGCGCACGCGCATCACAAAGACGCGCTTGAAGGGGCGCAGTTTGTCGCCTCCGCCATTGAGGTCGGTCCGCGTGAGGAGTTGTGGAAGTCCGATTATGAAATCACGCTCAAATACAGAGTCAGGCAGCCGTACGCCGAAAACGGCGGACCGGGCGGGTTCATTCACGCGGCGCGGAACGTCAATCCACTGTTGGAAATTTTGCGCGATATGGAGCAGGCTTGTCCGCAGGCATGGTTTATCAACTTTACCAACCCGATGGTGCGAATTTGCGATTTGATTCACCGTCACAGCAAAATCAAAGCCGTCGGCTTGTGTCATCAAATTTACGCGGGCTACGGCATGGTGGGCGCTGCGCTCGCAAAAGACCTCGGCATTGAAGTTCCCGAAGGGCTGGAAGGAATGCACGCGGATGTAATGCAGCATCCATTCCAGCAAACGGTGATTCATCAAACCGTTCCGCTGGTGGATATTCGCGCCGCCGGTATCAATCACTTCACATGGATTCTTTCCCTGCGCGACAAACGCACCGGCGCGGATTTATACCCGCTGCTGCGAAAACGCTTTTTTGAATTGGATGAAACATTCGAGCCGCTTACGCGCCGCGTCTTTGCGGACTTTGGCATTTTCCCCGTCCCCGGCGATACGCACCTGTGCGAATACCTGCCATGGATGAGCGACCCAATCACCAAACCTTGGGAGCAGTTCAACATCCGCTTGTACGATTGGGAGTTGATGGCGGGCGTGCGCGATTTCAGCCTTGACCGTTTGAACGAAATGGCAAACGGCGGCATGACGGTGGAAAGTTTATTGGAAACGGATTCCGAAGGCGCGTTGGAGATGATTGAAAACATCGCCTGCGGCGGAAAGCATTATCACCTTGCGGCGAATCTCCCCAACGAAGGACAGATTGCCAACCTGCCGCATGGCGCGATTGTGGAAACCCCCGTGATGGTGGATGGCGCGGGGATTCACCCCGTGCATACAGGCGCATTGCCCGAACCCGTTGCGGAGTTATGCCGCCGCGAAATCACCACCGCGCAGCTCGGCGTGGATGCGGCGGTGGAAGGCAGTTACCAAAAAGCGTTGCAATGCCTGCTGCTCGACCCCGTCATCCGCGATATGAACACCGCAAAACAAATTTTGGATGATTACTTGAAAACATATAAGGAGCATCTGCCGCAGTTTTGGAAGTAAGAATAAGACGTTTTAATATGTCGTTTCGACGAGCCGCGAAGCGGGCAGAGAGAAGATTTCCCGCTTCGCTCAAAATGTCAATTCGGTTAAGCCTGCGTTTTTGCCGCGCCCAAAGTGAAATTCTTTGGGCGCCGCTTTTCTTAAAAACCTTAAGATTCTTAAAAACCTTAAAGAAAAAAACAACCAACAATCATGAAAGCATATTTCATTTTTTAAGATAAAAACGCTTTCAAAAACCTTTACATTAATCAATAGTTGGATACAATGAACATAAAGAAACAACTTTCTTATTTATAAAAACATTTGATGATGTTGATGTATGTTGAATGACGCAGCGCATTCAAAGCAGACAGCACGAAAGTGAATGACAAAGGAAAAACAAACATGTATATTTGCGTACTGGCAAGCGCTCCCGACCCCAATGAAGTGCCTTATGACCCTTCGTATTACATGAAAGGGTACAAGTGGAAACAGCATTATGTTGAGCCGGTCAATGTGGAAAAACAAATTCGTGATTTGATGGATGAAGGCGTGGATACGTTCATCAACCTGTGCGACGGCACGCCTGATGACGCGCTCTCCGGCATTGCGCTGGTTCACGCGCTTGAAAAATATAACGCCGCCTTCACCGGCGCCGATTCAAAATTCTTTGACCCCACCCGCGATGAAATGAAAAACGCGGCGAAGCGTGTTTCTGTCCCCACGCCCAACTGGGTGTTTGTCAACCGCGTGGAAGACGCGGAAAAAGTTGTCAAGCGGTTGAAGTTCCCCATGCTGGTTAAACCGCCTCACGGGTATGCCAGCGTCGGCATCCGCCGCAAATCGCGCGTGACCAACATCGAAGAACTCCGCGAACAAATCAAAATCGAAATCGAAGAATTTGGACGCGCATTGATTGAAGAATTCATCGAAGGGCGCGAATTCACCTGCTTGATTGCCGAAAACCCCGACGACCCCAAAAAACCCATCACGGTTGCGCCGGTGGAATTTCTCTTCCCCGAAGGCGAATCCTTCAAACATTATGAAATGAAATGGGTCAATTACGAAGCCATGTCCGTGAAAATGGTCAGCGACCCGAAGATAGACAAAACCCTGCGCGAGCAAACCACGCGCGTCTTCAAAGAACTGGGCGGCAACGGCTATGCCCGCTGCGATTACCGCATGTCAGCCGACGGCACAATCTACATGCTTGAAATCAACCCCAACTGCGGAATTTTCTACGCCCCGCACGAACCCGGCTCGGCGGACTTTTCGCTGCTCAACGACCCGCACATCAACCACGAAAAGTTTATGAGCCTCATCATCCGCAACGCGCACAAACGCCGCGAGCGGATTGCCGCCGAGCGCCTCATTGCAAAAGCCGTCAAACGCCAAACGCGCAAACGCGCCATTGTCGAACAGATGGCATACAGCTAACCCTGCGCCGCTTTCAACGCCAAGCGTCGTGCCTCACAAAGCATGACGCTTTTTATTTTTATGTGGTAAAACGTAAGCATGAAGATGACATTCATCAAAAAAGACATGATGTGGATTTTGCCCCTGTCCTTAATGCTTGGCGCGGGGCTTTCATTCATCGAATCCGGCGGTTGGATTGGGTTTTCCGCCCTCCTCGTGATTTGCCTCTTGCTTCTCGCGCAATCCGTCCGCTGGGTAAATGCAAAACCCATCGCGTGGATTGTCGCAATTGCGTTTGCCCTTCGCTTGGCGGGCGGGCTCGCCGCCTATACCTTGCTCCCCATCAATGGATATGACGACGAAGACGACCGCGCCGGATTTGTATTCACCGACGCGCACCGCCGCGACGCGCAAGCCTGGCAGCTCGCCGAATCAGACCGCAGCCTGTTGAGCGGGTTCAGCGAAAAATACGCCTACGACCAATACGGCGGCTTGCTCACTTTCAGCGCGTTGATGTATCGCATCTTCTCGCCGGATGCCCACCGCCCGCTGCTTTTGGTTGTATTCTCCGCGTTTATTGCCGCGCTGGGAATTTCATTTCTATGGAAAGCCCTCGCCCTGCAATGGAACGAATTCCTTGCGCTTGCCGCCTGCTGGATTTTTGCGCTCTATCCCGAAAGCGTTTTGCTGGGCGGCGCCGCCATGCGCGAACCGTATTTGATGACGTTCAGCGCGTTTGCGTTGTGGGGCTTTGTTAATTTTCATCAATCAAAAATCTGGCTGGGAATTGGGCTGGCGGGAATGCTGCTCGTCTCGCCGGTGGCGGCGCTTGCCACGCTGGTCATCCTCGGCGGGTGGATGTATTTCAGCCGCGCGGGAAAAGCCATCCCTGCATGGGGAATCGCGCTGGCGGTTTTGGTCTTCATCCTCGGGCTGTTCGCGCTCTCCTCCGCATTGAATCGCTCTGGCGAATTCAACGCATCCTCGCCGCTGCATGTCTTAAGCGGCTGGCTTAAACTTGCCGTGCGGTGGGACGTGTACCAACTGGAACGCGGCTCCGGCTGGGTGCAAAAATTGTTCGACGAAATGCCCGAATGGCTGCGGCTTCCGTTTGTGATGGCGTACGGAGTCTTTCAACCCGTGCTGCCCGCCGCAATTGTTGAACCCACCACACTGACATGGAAAGTCATCATCCTGCTGCGCGCTTTCGGCTGGTATGCGCTTCTTCCATTTTTGGTTTTGTCTTTCATCGCCGCGTGGAATCAAAAAGAAAATAAATTATGGCTTTGGCTTGCCATAGCCTGTTGGGCGTGGATTTTGTTCGCCGCGCTGCGCGGCGGAGGCGACCTGTGGGATAACCCGCGTTATCGCGCCATTCTCTTTATGTGGCAGGCGATTCTGGCAGCCCATGTGTGGATGTGGAAAACAGAATCGCGCAGCCCCTGGTTTTGGCGCGTCATTTTCATGGAACTTGTTTTTCTTTTCTTCTTCGGTCAATGGTACGCCAGCCGATATTATCATTGGGGCGGGCAGCTGCCGTTTGCCGTCATGGTGTCTCTGATTGTCTTTCTTTGGGCGGCGATTCTCTTCGGCGGGTTGTGGCTGGATAAAAGGCGTGTATAATTCAGCGACTGAATTTTGAAACAGGAGTAAAAAAACATAATGCCTACCGCACTCATTACCGGCGTCAATGGACAGGATGGCTCATACCTTGCGGAGCTGTTGCTGCAAAAAGGATACAAAGTTGTTGGCGTTTCGCGCCGTTCCAGCACCATAACGCATGAACGCATCCAGCATCTTTTGGATGACATCACCGTCGTCTCCGGCGATTTGCATGACCAAGGGTCGCTGCTTGCCTTGCTCGAAGAATACAAACCCGATGAAGTATATAACCTTGCCGCGCAGTCGTTTGTGCCTACCTCGTGGAATCAACCCGCGCTGACGGCGGATATTACCGCCGTGGGCGTTACCCGCCTGCTCGAAGCGATTCGCTTTGTCAATCCCAAAATTCGTTTTTATCAGGCATCGTCCAGCGAAATGTTTGGCAAAGTGCTGGAAGTGCCGCAGCGCGAAGAAACCCCCTTCTACCCACGCAGCCCCTACGGCGTGGCAAAAGTGTACGGACATTGGATTACCGTCAACTACCGCGAATCGTTCAACATATTCGCCACCTCCGGTATTTTGTTTAACCACGAAAGCCCCCGCCGCGGATTGGAATTCGTCACCCGCAAAATTTCAGACGGCGTGGCGCGCATTAAACTTGGGCTGGCAAACGAGCTGCGCCTCGGCAACCTTGAAGCCCAGCGCGACTGGGGATACGCGGGCGACTATGTTGAAGCCATGTGGCTGATGCTGCAACAAGACCACCCCGATAACTACGTCATCGGCATGGGAGAAACCCACTCCGTCCGTGAGTTTTGCGAAATCGCCTTCTCGCACGTTGATTTGGATTACAAACAATACGTCGTGCAGGACGAGCGCTTCTACCGCCCCGCCGAAGTGGACTTGCTTATTTCCAATCCAGCCAAAGCGCGCAGGGAATTAAAATGGGAGCCAAAAGTCTCGTTCAAACAGCTGGTCACCATGATGGTGGATGCAGACATGGCGCGTTTGAAAAAGGATTAATCCTTAAACCATTTATACGGCAGACCATATTGGGGTCTGTCGTTTTTACACCGGCAATTCCACAATGCTCGCATCTGCAAAAAAAAATTTCCCCGCATGGCTTCCGAATGCGCTTGCATGGCTTGGCATTGCGGCGTATTTTGCCCAGTCCATTTGGTTTGCGCATACGACCATTTCAAATTTGGATGAAGGCTCATACCTCTTAAAGGGATATTTGTTTGCAATCGGAGATTACGCGCCTTTTCAACCGGGCATTTCCACGGGCAAATCTCCGCTGGCGTTTTTGATTCCGGGATTCACGCAACTTTTGTTTGGAGCGGGAATCCGCACGGGGCGTTACCTTGCTGTTTTCTTCGGGCTGGCGGCAATCGTTGGGTTGTGGCTGGTTGCGCGCCGCATGGCGGGAAAGTGGCTGGCAGCCGCTTCTGTGTGGGTTCTTGCAGGCAGCCCGGTAATTATTAAATACTACAGCGGCGCAGCC
>DAOTZP010000268.1:0-12997 GCA_034434265.1 Anaerolineales bacterium
TGACGGCAAACGAATCATGCGTAAGAACGGTGACGGTTTGCGGCTGCGCGGGTTGGGATGAGCAGGCAAACAGGGCAAGGGAAAGGGCAAAAAGGAAAGGCAAGTGTTTCATAGGGGGTATCCTTTGGGTGAAAAGTTTTCAGTGTTTCAGTTTTCAGTATTCAGTGGCCGGCAGTCAGCCGCTTGTGGATGACGAGCAGCAAACCGGATTGAATGGAAACAGCGCATATTTCGTCCGTCATCACGTTGCTGATGCCGCGCGTTTTATGCGGAAACAAAGTTTCGCCGTTCAATTTCCATTGCAGGTTTTGGGTAATAATGCCGCGCGCTTCGCCCTGCCAGGGGAGCAGTGAAACCGTATCGCCAGCCTTGCCATGAATTTCACAGGAAGAACGGCAAAGAAAAATCTCTTCCACGCCGTCATCCAAACGAACATCCACAGATGCGAGGGCGGGGTCGGCAAGCAGGGCAATATTGGCAAGGGTTTGGTCCATACGCCCGCCGAGCGCGGCAACAATCACAATGGAGTTTGGCTTTAAGCCCAGCGCGTGACAAATGGCAAGTTCCATATCGGTTTCGTCTTTATCCTTCGGGTATGAAATGATTGGAACATTTGCCGCTTGAAAGCGATTCAATTCAGGCTGTGTGATGGAATCCAAATCGCCAATGATGAGGTTGGGCGCGAAGCCCAATTCATCAATCAGAAGCGAGCCGCCATCCACGCCGAGTAAAAAATCATCGCGGCGCAGCATTGCTTTGGCGGCGTTGGCATCGGGCAATTTGCCGTTGGCGAAAATGACAACACGGGACATAAGACATCCTTAAAATCAAAACCATCCTGCGCGGAGGATGGTTGATGCGTAAAACAAAAATCCCTCCGCTGGCATTATCCAGTTCAGGTCTGCGGGTCGAGCGGCTGCTCCTCTCAGCCTGCCAACGCAGGCTCCCCGTTCAATTGTGCGGCGGGAGTATATGTCCGCGCGGCGGGAATGTCAAGCTAAAAAAAAAGACGGGTCAGCGTACCCGTCTTTTCCATTCTTCTTTCATTTGCAGTTCGCGCGGGCTTTCGCCCGAACCCAGCGCAAGGAAGTCGGTGAGCAGGCGGTTGAACTGCGCGGGGTTGTCAATCATCGGGAAGTGACCCGAAGCATCCAGATTGATTTGGTGCATGTGTATCGGCAGCGTTTCGGCGCGTTCGGGCGGCGGAACGGTAATGGCTGGGTCGGTTGCGCCGTACACAAACAAACACGGGATGCCAAGTCCGCGCACTTCGGGGAAGAGATTGTTCGCCTGAAAGCCAGCCAACGACGCGCTGACAGCCTGCGGGTCGGCTTTTGCCGCGTCGGCAAGCGCGGATGCCGCCTCAGGCGTGCGGTTGGAAAGCCAGTCCACCAAATCTTGCATGTTGGGGGTTTTCATCCGCGCGTTGATGGAGTTGTAATCCACCGGGCAGTTGATGACCATCATGCGGTCTACATATTTGGGATATTGTTTGACGTAGGAAAACGCGACGAGCGCGCCGAGGTCATGCCCGATGAGGGCGACTTTGCCGATGCCCATTTCTTCAAGGAAACGATTGACAAGGTTTGCCTGCGCTTCAAGCGTGTAACGGACGGGGTCGCGGGCGGTATCGCCAAAACCGAAAAAGTCAATGGCATAAGCGCGGAAAGAGGTGGAGGCGACTTGCATGGCATTAATCCAATACCGCCATGAGCCAACCCAGCCGTGCAGAAAGACCACCGGGCGTCCGCGCCCGAGGACTTCGTAGTGAACCATTGAACCGTCAATAATAATTGCGCTCATTTATTTTCCAAACTTGTTAAGAATTTCTTTGATGCGCTGTGTAAGCTGGTCGGGCGCAAATGGTTTGAGCAGGTATTCTTCGGCGCCAACCTCCATGCCGGTTTGAATTTCGGTATCCTGTCCTTTGGCGGAAAGAAAAACAACCGGAATATGCCGCAAGGCAGGGTCGGCTTTAATGGCGCGGCAGGCTTCGTAGCCGGTCATTTTTGGCATACGGACATCCATCAGAATTAAGTCGGGCATGACGATGGCTGCCTGTTGAAAGGCTTCTTCCCCGTTGGCGGTGGGGGTTACATCGTGCCCGGCAAAGCGCAAGGTGAATGCAACCAAGTCGCGGATATCAGGTTCGTCTTCTGCAATCAATATTTTAGCCATTCGCATACTCCGTTATTTTTGGATGGGCAGGGTGAAAGAGAAGGTGGAGCCTTCGCCAGGGACGCCTGTGCTGGTCATCCAAATTTTTCCTTTATGCATTTCAACCAGTTCGCGGACAATAGGCAGCCCAAGGCCGGTGCCCGGCGTGGCAAGCACAAAGGGATGCTCGCCGCGATAGAAACGTTCAAAGATGCGCGCCTGGTCTTCGGGGCGAATGCCCACGCCGTTATCTTTTATATCCACTTGCAGGCAGCCGTCTTCCTGATGAATGCGGATTTGAATGGTGCCGTTGCGCGGGGTGTAGTTGTAGGCGTTATCCACAAGGTTATCGAGAATTTGGCGCAGGCGCGCGCTGTCGCCCATGACGGGCGGCAGGTCTTTGGGGGCGTCCAGCGAGATTGCCATTGGCTTGTTGTCCGTCTGCGAGCGGTTCAACACTTCGCGCACAATTTCATCGGCGAGGGTGTGCAGGTTGACGGGGGCGACGTCAATGGTCACACGCCCCGATTCAATGCGGGAGATGTCGAGCAAATCATCCACCAGAATGTTCAAGCGGTTGATGTTGCTGCGAACAATTTCCAAAAAGTGAGACTGGCTTTCGTTCAGCGCACCGGTGGCGCCCATCATCAGCAGGTCCACATAGCCTTTGATGGCGGTCATGGGCGTGCGCAGTTCATGGCTGACGGTGGCGACAAATTCCGATTTAAGGCGGTCCACTTCAACTTCATGCGTAATATCGCGGAAGATGGAGACCGTGCCGAGAAAATCGTTTTCCAAAATTACCGGAGCAAGGTGAACAAGGGCAACGCGGTCGTTGCTGAGTTCGAGTTTTTCGGCGTAGAAATCGCCGTGTTGGTATGTGGAGGGGTCTTCCGCCCAGCGGCGGATGGTTTCCATCCAGGTTGTGCCTGCGTGAGAGAGCGAATCGCCCAGCGCTTCGAGCGGGCTGTCCAGCAGGCGCGAGGAGCGAATTCCCAGAACTTTTTCTGCGGAAGCGTTGAGAAATGTGATGGTATTGTCCGGTGCGGTGACCAGCACGCCATCGGCGACCGCTTGCAGAATGGCTTTCGAGCGGCTGGCTTCCTCCTGTTGTTTGCGGAGCATCACGCCCAGCTTTTCGGCTTGGTCACGAATCAGCTCATACAGGTGGGCGTTATTAATTGCCACAGCCACCTGACTTGCAATGGCTTTGACAAGGTTGAGCATTTCGGCGCTGAAGAAGTTTAATTCACGGTGGAAGACCATCAGCACGCCAATGGCGTCATCCGCGACCAGCATGGGAACAATGATGGCGCTGCGATGCTGCTGGCTGGACGAGCTGCGCACCCAGCGCGGGTCTTTGTGCAAGTCATTGACGAGTACCGCTTCGCGGTTTTGCACCACCCAGCCAGCCAAGCCTTCGCCGACTTTAAGGGTGAACCCGCGGCTGCTTTCAATCTGGTTGGAAAGATAGCCATACCCGGCGCGATAGTGCAGCAGGTTGTCTTCTTGATGCAGGAGCATGATGGTGCCTTGTTCCGCGCCAATGGCATTATTCAGCAGGGATAGCGTGCGGTTGAGGGCGCGGTCAAGGTCGAGGCTGGATGAAACTTCGGTAAGGATGTGCAGCAAGGTTTCGGTGTTTTGTTGTTCGCGCTGCAATTGTGCGGTGCGTTCAGAAACGCGGGCTTCCAGCTGCTCGGCAAGACTTTGGGTTTGTGCAAACAGCCGCCCGTTTTGAATGGCGACGATTGCCTGATTGGCAAGCGTTCCAAGCACTTGCACATCTTCCTGCGTGTACACGCCTTTTTGGTAACTTTGGACGGAGAGCATTCCAAGCGCCCTGTTCCCCACCATCATGGGAACGGCGACAATGGATTGGGTTTCTTCGCCTTCTTCGCCGACGGTTACGCTGTCAATTTCTTCCAGTTGTTCGGCTTGTGAAACAAGCATCGGTTTGCGGTTGGAAATAATTTCGCTGCTTAAGCCTCTGCCAAACGGCACACGCTCGCCTGTGAAGCGTTTGCCGCGGTCGAGCAAATAGACAGGGTCAATTTCGTTGGTGTCTTCATCCAAAAGGGTGATGATGAAGGAATCCAGCGGCATGAGTTTTTGCGCGGCTTGATACACGGCGGCGTAAATTTGTTCGGGGTCCAAACTGGAACTGATTTGCGAGCTGGATTCGTTCAAGATGGCGAAACGCTGCGCAGTGCGCGCCGTCGCTTCATATAGGCGGGTGTTTTCAAGCGCGGTGGCAGCCTGACTGGTGAGTGTGCGCGCAACATCCAGCTCGTTTGAGCCAAAGTGGGGACCGTTTTCCGCCTGCTGCACAAAGACAAGGGCAAAGAGCGTGCCTCCGGTCACCAGCGGCAAAACAAGCAGGCTGGCGTTGCTTTCTCCTAAAAATTCTTCCAACAAGGGGGCAATATCCGGCTCGTGGAGCGGGTCGTTGGTGTTGAAAATTCCAAGCGATTCCCGCAGGCGGTTGAAAATGGGCGCGGGAGGTAGTATGCGCGGCAGAGCGATTCTTGCGCGCGGCGCGGAGACTTTCCAATATGCGCGTCCGCGCTCAAAAGTGACAATGGAAACGCGATGCGCGCCCAAGCCTTCAAGAATTTCAGCAGCCGTTTGGCTGAGAATTTGGTCGGTATCGAGCAAGCCCGTCAAGGTGGATGCAAAGCGGTTCAGCGCGGAAAGACGCTGCGAGCGCACTGTGAGTTCCGCTGTGCGGCTGACGCTTTCTTCAAAGAGTTGCGCGTTATCGAGCGAGATGGCTGTCTGGCTGGCAAAAGCCAAGCCCACTTGCATCTGTTCCTGCGAGTAAAAGTGCGCGGAAGATTTTTCTATGGCAATCACGCCGACCAGCTCGCCTTTGGAAATGAGGGGCATTCCAAGCCATGAAAGGCGCGGCGATTCCACCGGCGGGAAGCGGTGGTCTTCGCGGACGTCGTGAACGAGAATGGGCTGCCCGGTTTGCGCCATTTCTTTGAACAAGGCGCTGTCTGAAACGGAGACGGAAAGTCCCAAGCGCTGGTCGGTGTCGGAAAATCCGCGGGTGGAAACCACCGAAAGGCGGTCTTTGTCACGCATCCATAGCGTAGCCGTATCGTAGGGGATGATTAGCCCAAGCAAATCGAGCAGGGATGAAACAAGGTCTTCGCGGTTGAGGCTGGAAGTAATTGAAGAAGACGCGTCGTTTAACGATTGTAAAAGTCCGGCGCGTTCCTGCGTGGCTTTTACAAGGCGCAGGTTGTCAAGCGAGAGCGCAACCTGTTGCGCAAGAGAGACGAGCAGGGCTTCGTCATCCGCGCGGAAGGCAGCGGTGGAGTTGAAGTTATCCAACACCAGCACGCCAAGCGCCTGTTCGCTCGCCACAATGGGAATTAAGAGACTGGAAACAGGCAAACGCCCGCCGGTGGCTTGGCGGTAAAGCGCCAGATATTCGGGGGAGAGGTTGTAATCGCGCGCGAAGTTGATTTCATCCACGCGGCGCGGCACGCGGGTATGGAAGACCATGCCGGGCAGCGCCTCGCCAATGTGATATTGAATGCCGCTCATGCTGGCATTATCGGCATAGCCGGAAATTGCGCGCGGGGTGAGCGTATCGGTTTGCGGATTCCAGAGCAGCGCCACGCCCGCATGGGCATTGTGCAGCACGCTGCGCGCGCTTTCCAAAAGCGATGTGACCAGTTCATCCGCATCCAAGCCGGAAAGTCTGCGGCTGAAATCAAGCAGCAGGTTCACTTCTTCGAGGCGGCGGCGGGTTTGATTGAGCAGTGAAATGTTTTGCAGGATGATGGAAGTCTGCTGGGCAATTTGCAAGTACACCTGACGGTCTTCTTCGTTGAAGTCCGGCACGGGTTCGGGGTTCACCGCAAGCATTGCCGCGATGATTTTATCTTCCACCATAACGGGCAAACAAATGACCGCTTTGGCGCGCAAGGAAGTCAGCAGCGAGGCGTCGCGCCATTCTTCGTTTTCATCCAAATTGGCAATTAAAATCGGTTTGCCGTTTTGCAAACAAGCGCGCAACGGGTTGCGCTGACCAAAGAGGGATTCGACATTGGTGGCGCGGGGTAATGCGCCAAGAGAGTGCATCAGGCGCGGTCCTTCGGGCGTGTTTTCGGCAATCAGGGCAACGGACATTTCGAGCTGGGTCAGCGTTTCGCGCCCCAGCGCGGAAAGCGCGGAGGAGGCATCCAACTGGCGGCTGACTGATTCCGTAATGGCAAGCCCGGCGCGCACGCGCTGGGCGCGGCGGTCCAAATTGTGCAGCGAGATGGTTTGTTCCAAATCTTTGCGCAGTAAAATGGGCAGGTCGTTTTGGGTGATGCTGAGCAGTTTTTGCTGGCGCTGCAGCCCCGCCGTGAGCGAATCAATGCGCTGGGTAAGTTCATTGCGAAGCAGCGTGTTGGAAATAAAAAGGGAAGCTTGGGAAGCAAAAACTTCGATGGACTCAAGCGTGGCGCGGTCCGGGCGCAAGCCGTCTTCCGGGTCATCCAAACTGATGATGCCGATGATTTCGCCTTTTGCGTTTTCAAGCGGAACAAGCAGAGCGTCTTCCGGGTTCCAAATTTCCGCCGATTTCACGGGGGAGGGACCGGCGACATCCAACGTCACAATGTGAACATCCGAAGGAATAACGGGGAATTGGTCGGCTGGGATGAAGAACGAACGGCTGATTTTGAACTCAGGCTTCATAATTTGCAGCAGACTGTTCAACGGCTGCTTGCGGGAAAAGAGCTCGTTTAATGTTTCCTGCGGAATGCCAACTGCGGCAACGCGGCGCAGCAAGCCGGTCTCCGCTTCGAGGACGCTGATTAGCACAACGCGAAATGGGGTGGCTTCGCGCAGTCCTTGGGCAATGAGCTGCAAGGTTTGTTCAATGGGTTGTTCATGGTCAATCTTGTAGCTGACTTCGGTCAGGCGCGAAAGGGTTTCCGCGCGGCGGCGGACAAATTCCGCGTTTAGTTTTTCCGATTGATAGCGGCGGGCATTGCTTAAGGCTACGCCTGCCTGCAAGGTGAGCGCTTTAACAATCTCCACAGTTTCGGCATTGAAAAAGCCGGGATGGTTGCTGTGGAGATTAATCAAGCCGGCTTTTTTGCCCTGATGCAGCACGGGGGCAATAATGGCGGAACGCACGCCGTCATGCGGGGGGAAAATGCCCTCTTGTGAATAATCGTCAATGCGCTGGGCTTCGCCGCTGGCAAGCACGGTCTCTTCCAGCGGGGTAATTTCCTTGCGGGCTTTGCACCCAATGGAATATTTAATGACAAGTTCGGAAGTAATCTTTTCGTCAAATACGGCAATGGAAACGCAGTCGGCGCGGATGGCGCGTTTGAATTCATCGTGCATGACGTGCAGCAAACCGTCAATATCAAGCGATGCGCCCATCAGCCGCCCAATGTGGTTGATGATGTTCAACTGTTCCACGCGGCGGCGCAGCGAGGCATCCGTCTGCGCGGCGAGGTTTGCGGCTTCAATGACTGTGGCAATCTGCCCGGCGGCAGTCAGCACAATTTGCACATCGTAGTTGGTGAAGTAGTTCTCTTTCAGGCTGCCCAACATCAACTCGCCGATGCTGTGTTCGCGGGCAATCAGCGGGACAACAATGGCGGATTCAACGTGCAGCGTGGAAGCAATTGGGCGGTACGCGGGCAGCACGCGGCGGTCCGAGCTGAGTTTGCCGGAAATAAATGACTTCTGGCTGCCGGATACGGTGTAGCGGTAATTGGGGTCATCCAAAAAGATTTTGATTAAGTTTGCAGGGATGTCTTCCGGCACGCCAAATGTAGATTCACGATGCAGGCGGATTTCGCCGCGCGACTCATCCATGAGGAACACCGCACCCATATCGGCTTGAAAGAGATTGGAAAGCGCCTGCACGGAAAATTTGAGCACTTCCTCCATCGTTGCGGAGGAATTGGCAAGAATGGCAATGCGGCGCAAGGTGTCCGCGCGCATGGCGCGCGAGCGGGTTTGATGCATGAGCATCACATTCTCAATCAAGGCTGCCGCCTGGCTGGCAATGATGTCCATCAGGCGGACTTCGTCATTGCTGAACGGGGCTGCGCCCTGATGATGATGCCCCACCTGCATATACCCCAACACCCGCCCGGAAGAAATTAAGGGGATGAGGGCGTTATCGCGCAGGCTGGCTGCCAGAGCAATATCTGAAAATCCCAGCGCGCGCCACATTTCATCGGTTGAGGCGTTGATGGTAAAAATTGGTTTCTGGCTGTTAATAATTTCTTCTGCGGCGCTGTTTTGCGGAACGGATGCGCGGTATAACGCCACCAGGTGTGAAGGAAAACCATGAAACGGCGCTTTGCCTTGCAAGATGCGTTTTTCTTCATCGTAAATAATAAAGCCAACAATATCCACCATGAAGAGGGGCGCAATATTTTCAACAAGCCGCGTAAACAGGCTGTCCATATCGCGGACTGTGCCAAGCATACGGTTAAGGTTGGCAAGACCAGCCAACTCTGTGCCGCGTTTTTGTTCCTGTTCATATAAAAGCGCGTTGCGAACAGCAACCGCCGCCTGCCCGGCAACCAACTGCAACAGGTCGAGGTCGTGCTTGCCAAAGACGTTGCCGCCCATTTGCCCCGCTTCCAGCGCGCCAATCATTTGCCCGCCAACCATGAGCGGAATGCCCAAATAAGATTGAATGGCAATCAGCTCGCCCGTATCGGCAAGGTCGTCGCGCGCGCTGACTTTTTCAATGAGGATGGGGGCGCGCTGCTCAATCAGCCGATTGGTGAGGCTGCCAAACTGCGAAGCGGAAGACGCGGGAACACCGACGCCGGGCTGAAGGGAACGATGCGGGGTGAGTTTTTTCTCTTCCTCATTCCACAATTTCAATTCCAACACATCGGCTGGGACAAGGCGGTTAATGTTATCGAGAATGGAATGTACGGTTGTGTTCAGGTCGAGGTTTGCGGCAATCGCTTTACTAAAATCGGTCACCACATGCAAAAGCTCGGCGGAAGCGCCGTTATTGCCATCTTCCAAGACGGGTATCAGTTCCTTGCCGCGCAAGGAAAGCAACATAAGCGGAAATTCGCCGGGCACTTCCAGCGAAGTAATTTCCACCAATTTTCCGGCAATGGAAACGCGCTTTTGACCAGGCGAGGCGCATAAATCCAAAAAGTCTTGCGAAGGGCGCACGCGCCGCGCAAGACGTTCCAAATCATACGGCTCATATTCGCGGATGTCAAAAAAAGCGCGCGCAGCCGGGCTGATGTATTCCACCCTGCCGCCGGGTTCTATCAAAATGACAGCCTCTTGTGACGAGGAGGGTTTTACATTGAAGGCATTGAATGATTTTTCACGCGAAGAATCAACAGCGGGCAAAAAGCGCAAGACCACAAAGACCAGTATCAAAAATACCAGTCCAATAATGGCAAGGCTGATGCCCAACATGGTTCAAAAAACCTTTCTGAAACTTAACACGGGTCAGGCTGTTGCTGCCGCATCCTGCCGGCGCGCATCGGCAGCCAGCTCGGTAATCTCGCGGATGTCGGCAAACGAATGCGTGCTGGGAGAGACAATGCCCGCGGCAATGGTCATAAATCCAAATTTTTCCACGCCGCCATCGGCTGTGGGCGCCTGAATGAAACCTTGCTGGCGGTCAATAAAGTTATAGTGGCTTTGCACCTCATTGGCAAAGCGTTCTTTGATTTTTTGGCGTATGGCGGGGGCGGCTTCCGGCGTGGTGATGATGATAAAGTTGTCGCCGCCGGCGTGCCCGATAAAATCGCTGGTGGTTCCCAATTCGTCCACCACTTCGCCCAACAGCATGGAAGCAAAGCGAATCACGTCATCGCCTGCGACAAATCCATACACGTCTTTGAACGGGTCAAAGTTATTGATGCGAATGTCAATCAGCGCCCAGTTTTCTTCGCGGATGATGCGGCGAAGCTGCTCTTCAATCAAACGTCCGGCGGGCAGCCCGGAGCGCGGGTCGGTCAGGCTCTCGCGTTCAGAACGGCGAATGGCGCCCTGCACGCGCAGTTTCAATTCCTCAATATCAAACGGTTTGGTGATGTAGTCATCCGCGCCCAATTCAAGACCTTGCAGCTTGTCGCTGCGCTCGTCTTTTTGAGTCAAAAAGATGACGGGAATATGGCTGGTGCGGGTGTTGGTGCGCAGGTTGCGGCATACTTCGTAGCCGTCAATATCCGGCAGCATAATATCCAGCACAATCAGATGCGGCAAAACTTGTTTGGTTTTTTCCAGGGCGTCGCGTCCGCGGTTTGCAACATCCACAGTGAATTGCAAGCCGGTGAAATAAATTTTTAGCATGTTGGCGATGTCAACATCGTCTTCAACAACCAAAAGGCGGGCGTTACTCATTAGGAGCCTCCTCCAAAAGCGCGTGATTTCCCTTTGCGGGCATTCTTAATAACGGTTTCAATTTGTTGCTGCGTTACTTCTTTTTCAAACGAGCGAAAGCCGCTCATCTTGAATCCATGACGTTCGGCGATGGCGGTAATTTCCTGAACGCGCTCAAGGGTAATATCCTTGCCAATGGTGTAATCTTCAAATCGTCCTTCGAGCGCCAGCGCAATGGTTTCCGCCATGCAGGCATACGCCTTGCCTTCGGGAAAGCCAAAGTTAAAATGAAAGTTGACGTTTCCCGGCACATCCACCATGCCGCCATCAATCACTAATATATCATCTCTTGTTTTTGCCACCATTGCAGAAACATCACGGGGGCGCGCCACGTCGCACACCACGCTGCCCGCTTGCAAATATTCCGGGAGGATGACATCATGAATGGCGCTGGTGACGGTCAAAATCAACTGCGCGTCTTTGAGCGCGTCCATCTTCGTGCTGATGAGAATCTCTCCGCGCGGTTTTTTCTTCGCCTCTATCTTTTCGCGCAGCGCGGCGAGTTTTTTCTCATCCCGCGCAATGAAGATAGTGCGCGCCGCCTCGCCTGCCAGCAGTTCCGCGCACACGCGCCCAATGGCGCCCGTTGCGCCGACCACCGCCACTGTGGCTGCGCTCATTTCAATGCTCATCACCTGCGCGGCTTCACGAATGGCTTGTACCGCCATGGCAACCGTGTAAGAATCGCCGGTGGTGACGGGAATATCGAGACGGTTTGCAATGGTAATACCCGCATCGCCGACCACAGAGGTAAACGCGCCCAGCCCAAGAATTTGCGCGCCGAGAGATTCAGCCATGCGGCCCGTTTGCACAATTTTACGATAGACTGTTTCCTCAGGCAACTCCATCATGCGCTGCGGCGTGTAAGGGCAGGCAACGAACCAGCCCTTAATTTGTTTGCCGGTGGCTTGTGAGGTGATTCCCTCAATTTCGGAAATATAGACCGGAGGGAAAAAAGTGGAAAAGAAATTTATCTGTCGTTCGTTGAGAATACGTCCTAGTAGTGGAAATTTTCGGCTGACATCTCGCTTGGGGTCGACGGGGTGAATGATGAATGCGAAACTATCCATAACTACCAGGACTCTAATTCTTCTTTGGATTGTTTGTGATAAGGGGTTTGGTGCAAATGAGCAAACTTCAAGCGATGGTGGTCGCTGTCCGCAAAGGTGACGTCGCGGTCAATGACGCGGCGGTCTTTTGTTGCGGCAAGCACAACGTCCGATTCAATCGTTCGGGCGGGGTAAATAATCATTCCCGAACCGATGCGGCAATTATGCCCAACGCATCCGCCCAGCACGGGGCGGTTTGAAAGTCCCAGCCCGCCTTTGCCGTCGCGCGCGCGAATGGGCGCGGGGATGAGGTTATAGTCCGTCCATGTGGAACCGGCGCCGATGAACGTATTTCTGCCGACTACGCACATTTGCAGGCAGGTGTTTTGCGCCACCATGCTGTTGTCCATGATGGTGGTCATAAACAACGAAGCGCGAAAAGGAAGAAACGCTCCGTCGCCGACGACGGAGAGCATAATTTGGGCATCCTGCGAGATGTTTACATTGCTGCCTATCAAACTGTTATCAATGACGACACCGGCGTTGATGGTGACATTATCGCCAATGATTGTGGGACCTTTGATGACGGCGCTTGGGTCAATGACGCAATTCTTGCCGACAATCACCGCTTCAGAACACTCCAATACCTGACGCCCTTCATAAATGGCTTTGGCAATAATTTTAAGTTTGAAGGAGAGTTCTTCGTTGGCTCTTTTTTCAAACCGCGCGCCGCGCGCAAACTGGCTGAACACCATATCCGCAATAAAAATATGCACCCATGAATCAATTGCCATAATGGCGCGCAAGGGGACTTGAAAGACAAGGTCGCCGCTGTTGTCTGCCATGTAGGTGGGGACATGATAGTAGCCGATTTCGCGGGTTTGCAAATCAACCACCAGCGGTTCCACACCGGCTTCCGGTCCATTGGGGTAGTACCATAAATCGGCGAGATACAGGCTGCCAGCCGGGGTGTAGGATGTGGAAAGGGGGAGGGCGTGTTCGCGGAAGGCGGGGTCATCCGCGCGGAAGGCGGCGCGTACCGGTCGTTTTCCTTTCACCGCCAGCCGCATGAATTCCTTGATGTATTCTTCATCAAAAAAAAGATTGTCCCGATATACAATTGTTTCTTCACGAACGGGCTGCAAGCGGTCGCTGCGTTTCAGTTCCATTTCACGCGTGGTGTAAGGGGCAAGCACATCGCGCTGATGCCACCAGAGCGGTTTGTTTTGTATTCGCAAATCGCGCGCCGGTTCGCAAAAAGGCATGATGGGATTGTCGGCGTGAAGAATGACCTTAAGCATGGGCGATATTATAAATCAAAGTGTGCGTTAAAACATGACCAACCATCCCCCTTTGCAAGGCTGCTTTAAGTCTTGGGGGGCTGCTGGTCC
>DAOTZP010000269.1:0-1840 GCA_034434265.1 Anaerolineales bacterium
TATTGAAAATAAAAGCAAGATAAAAAAACGCGGAAACAATCAAGGTAAATTTTAGATTTTTATTCATGGGCGCTTGAATTATATCATCCCAAAATCGGCGTTTTTTTACATTGACAAAATCGGTAAGATTCGTAAAATAACGCGCATCAGAGATGAAAAATATGAAACGCTTTAATTCTTGCTTGTGTCTGTCGCGGGGTTCGTAACCAACGCCTGACAGACAGACTTTCGCAGTCAACGACTCATCAGACGGTTGGACGACCCCCGCTTGCAAAAATTTTGCAACGTGTGGCGTTTGTTCGCCGTCTTTTTGTTTGCGTTGACTGCGTATTTTTTTAAGAGGAAAACATGACTTTATTAAATTACCAAATTACCGAAACAACACCCATTCCGCAGGATGGGCTTGCCGCGCATGTGGGCAACACGCCTCTGCTTCCCCTCCGCCGTCTCACCCGCGAACTTTCCCCCCGCGTGCAGGTGTTTGTAAAAGCGGAGTGGTTCAACCCCGGAGGCTCGGTAAAGGACCGCCCCGCGCTCAACATCATCCGCAACGCCATCGCAAATGGAGAGCTCGGCAACGGCAAACGCCTGCTTGATTCCACATCGGGCAATATGGGCATTGCATACGCAACCTTTGGCGCGGCGCTGGGCATTTCGGTCACGCTGGCAATCCCCGCCAACGCCAGCCCCGAACGAATTATGTTATTGCGCGCGCTCGGCGCGGAGTTGATTCTCACCGACCCGGCAGAAGGCTCGGATGGCGCAATCCTCAAAGCCCGCGAGTTAGCAGCGCAGCATCCCGATTTATATTGGTACGCGAATCAATACAACAACCCAAACAACTGGCAGGCGCATTACCTTTCCACCGGACCTGAAATTCACTGCCAGACCAACAGTCAGGTGACGCATTTTGTCGCAGGGCTTGGCACATCCGGCACATTTACAGGAACAAGCCGCTATTTGCGCGAAACGCTGCCGCATGTTAAGTTGATTTCATTTCAGCCCGACGCGCCTTTTCACGGTTTGGAAGGTCTCAAGCACATGCCCACCGCCATCAAACCCGCGATTTATGATGAAACGCTGGCGGACGAGCAAATTGAAGTCAAGACCGAATCCGCGCACGAGATGGTGAGAAGGCTCGCCCGCGAAGAAGGTTTATTTGTCGGCATTTCATCGGGCGCGGCGGTTGCCGCCGCATTGAACGTGGCAGGCAAATTGGATGAAGGCGTGGTGGTGACAGTGCTGCCCGATGCGGGTTACAAATATTTGAGCGATAAAACTTTATGGGAGAAGAAATAGTGTTAAAAATTTCAAAAGAACTTGTAAAGCGCATGAGCGCGCACATGGAAGCCGCCTACCCGGAAGAAGGCGCGGGGTTTTTGCTCGGCAGCGAAGGCGAAGTGAAGGATATTTTGCCGCTGCCCAACGCGCGCGAAGACGAAGCGCGTCATAATCGTTTTTTGTTCACGCCCGAAGATTATCTGAAAGCCGAAATGAAAGCGATGGAATTGGGCGTGGACCTGCTCGGCGTGTTTCACTCGCACCCCGACTGTCCCAACATCCCCTCGGAATATGACCGCGAGTGGGCGCAGCCTTTCTTCTCATACATCATCACCCGCGTGGACAAAGGCAGCGCGGTCAGCCACCGTTCGTGGAAGTTAACCGAAGACCGTACAAAATATACCGAAGAAGAAATTCAAATTTTATAGGAGAGAAAATGAACAGCGTAGAATCAATTAAAGAAGATGTGTTTTTGGATTGCAGCGGAATGCTCTGCCCGATGCCGATTGTAAAAACCACAAAAGCCATGAAAGAACTGCAAGCCGGGCAAATTTTGAAA
>DAOTZP010000270.1:0-1719 GCA_034434265.1 Anaerolineales bacterium
GTCGGCTTTGGGTTCGGCGGGGACTCCGATGAAGGTCGCCAGTAAAATCAACAAAATGAAAATGCCAAGCGACATGACCACATCTTTGTAAATGGTATCGGGCCAGAAGCGTTCGCCTTTGTTCACTTCCTGCTCGTAGCGTTCGTTGATTTGTTTTTTGGTTTCGTCGTTCATGGCGCAATCCTTAATCTTCTTTCTTGGGCCAGTGCGATTCGCCGTGTTTGATAATCAAAAACAGGTGAATGCCGATGAGCGCGGCAAGAATGCCGGGAATTATCCAGATATGCGCGGCAAAAAATCTTTGCAAGGTGAGCGCGCTTAAATCCGTTCCGCCGCGCAGGGCTTTGAGGATGAATTCGCCGACGAAGGGGACCGTGCCTGCAATTTGCGTGCCGACGGTGGTTGCCCAGTAGGATTTTTGATTCCACGGAAGCAGGTAGCCGGTGAATCCCATGCCGAGCGTGGTGAGGAAAAGCCCGATGCCGATGAGCCATGTTAACTCGCGGGGGTATTTGAACGAGGCGGTGTAAAACACGCGCAGCATGTGAATAAAAACCACCAGCACCATTAACGTTGCTCCCCAATGGTGAATGCCGCGAATCAGCCAGCCGAATGCCACGCCTTCCATGATGTATTGCACAGAGTCGTAGGCATGGTCGGGCGAGGGCGTGTAATACACGGTGAGAAAGATTCCGGTCAGCCCCTGCATGATAAAGAGGAACATGCTTGCCGAGCCGAGTGTGTTCCACCAGCTGGTTTTGGGTTCGGGGCGGTCAAGCAAGCCCGCGTATAAATCGTTGAAGCCGACCCGCTCGTCGAGCCAGCGATAAACTTTGTTCCACATGGGTTAGCCTTCCTTGAAGTGGATTTCGATGATGCCTTCCGCGTTGATGCGGTGTTCTTCGTACACATCCAGCGGGCGCGGCGGAGGACCGTCCACCACGCCGCCTTCAATATCAAACATGGCGTCGTGGCACGGGCAGAGGAAACCGTTCGCTTCTTCCGACCAGTTGACCGTGCAGGAAAGATGCGTGCAGCGGCTGTTCAAAATGAGCAGTTCGTCCGGGTTATCAGATTTGCGGATGGCGTACCCGCCAAAGGAGCTGGCTGTTCTTTCCCAACCGTTGACCCGCACGCGGGTGAAAGAAAACGCGTATGGTTTGCCGGGCTGCATATCCTCAAACTTGCCAATCGGAATCCATGAGTCTTTCGCGCCTTCTTTCAAGGCGGGGTCAATCAAATAGAAAACGGAAGGAAGACCGACAACCGCAGTTATCAGCCCGCCCACGATGCCCGTCGTCACTTTGATAAAGTCGCGGCGGGAGAGTTCATGCGAACCAGACATTCGATACCTCCATAAAAGGTGAGTTGCGCTTGTCCGTCACTTTGGGCTAAAGGCGCTTCTTAAAATCACAAGCGGATTGAGGGGAATTATAAGCGCCTTTATCCGCTTTTATGTAGGATGGCTGATAATAAAATAACTAGGATGATTGTCACATTTACAAAGAGCGGTTTATTTTGCGATTCCAAAAGGTTAAGAGTAAAATAAGCCGCTGTATCATTTCATTAAACATTTTACGGAGGCTTCGATGGGCTTGAAACGAGATGTCAGCCTTGCGGCGGGGTTGCGCTATCGCGGACCTGCGGGATATTTGACTTACATCCTGCACCGCATTGGCGGGCTGGGAATGGCGATTTTCATTACCGTTCACATTCTTG
>DAOTZP010000271.1:0-4036 GCA_034434265.1 Anaerolineales bacterium
ACGCAAGTTGCCGCCTTCAAAAGGGAAGAAGGATGTTGCCTGTTTTGAACCGCCGATGTGCAGAGGGCGCAGAGTTTTTAATGAATTTCTCCGTGTCCTTCGCGCCTCTGCGGTAAAAATTAAGCAAGGGTAGCAACTTTGGTTAATTAAGAATAAATGCTGGCACCATCATAGCACGCATGAAAGCGAGCGTCAATTCAAATTAAAGAATTTATATAAATTTGTTATGCTGTCTTCCAAACGGGTATAATTTGCCCACTATGGCTCTTGACCGTTTTGGACGAAACATTCACTACCTGAGAATCAGCCTGACGGACCACTGCAATTTACGCTGCGTTTACTGTATGCCTGAGGATATGACCTTTAGACCAAACGCGGACCTAATGCAGGACGACGAGATTCTTCTGCTTGCCAAGCTGTTCGCCAGCCTCGGCTTTGACAAAATCCGTCTGACGGGCGGCGAGCCGACTGTGCGCGCCAATATTGTCGAAATCGTGCGCGGCATTGCCTCCACCGAAGGCATTCGCTCCGTTTCCATGACGACCAATGGCGTGCTGCTCAAAAAACTGGCGCAGCCGCTTGCCGATGCGGGCTTGCAGCGCGTCAATGTCAGCATTGATACGCTCAACCCCGAAAAGTTCAAAAGGCTTACCCGTTGGGGAAAACTGGAAGACGTGTGGGAAGGCATCCTCGCCGCAGAACGCGCGGGCTTGACTCCCGTCAAACTTAACGCGGTGGTTGTCAAAGGCTACAACGAAGAGGATGTGATAGACCTCGCCGCGCTCACCATCCAAAACAACTGGCAGGTGCGCTTTATTGAAATGATGCCGTTTGCAGGCGCAACCGACGTACAACTTAACCAAGTGATTACGATGAAACAGATTCAAAACACCATCGAATCCGAATTTGGAAAACTCGAAGTCGGCAATGATGGAAAACTGGACGGCGAAGCGCGCATCTTCAACATTCGCGGCGCAAAAGGCAAACTGGGATTCATTTCCTCCGTCACGCATCCGTTTTGCTCGGCTTGCACGCGCGCGCGCCTGACAGCCGATGGCAAACTGCGCCTGTGCCTGCTGCGCGAAAAAGAAGTGGACCTGCTCACCCCGCTGCGCGCCGGAGCCGGCATTGAAGAACTACGCCGCCTGATTTTGAACGGCGTATGGGAAAAACCCTGGGGGCATGGTCTTGCCGATGGCGTAATTCCGCTCAACCGCGTGATGAGTGAAATAGGAGGCTGAACTTCATGCTGCGCATCAAAGCCATTTTGTTTGACTTGGACGGCACGCTTGCCCAGTACATCCCCAGCGGCGGGGATGTTTTTTGCGCTTACGTTCGCAGTCTTGGATTTTATATTTCAGAAGAAGACAAAATCCGCGCCGAACATTGGACGCATTTTTACTTTGCCCACTCGCTTGAAATTCAAACAGACCAAAAACAATACCCGGACGAAAAACTCTTTTGGACCAACTTTACCAGAAGAAAACTGATTGCGCTGGGACTTTCCGCAGCCCACGCGGAGCAAACCGCCCCGCAAGTTTCAGCCTACATGGCGGAAAATTACCACCCGCAGACCATCGTCCCGCCGGATGCCTTTCCCCTGCTGGATTTTTTGAAATCATCAGGCTATACGCTTGGCATGGTCTCCAACCGTCACAGTGCATACAACGGGCAATTAAAAGAATTAAAGATTGATTCATATTTTGACTTTGCCTTCGCCAGCGGAGAAATCAACGCTTTCAAACCCGACCGAGCCGTATTTGAACACGCGCTCAGCCTTGCAAAGGCATCCGCTGATGAAACCATCTACATCGGCGATAATTATTACGCGGACGTTGTCGGCGCGCAGCGGGCGGGCATCGCCGCCGTGTTATACGACCCGATTGACCTGTTTGCAGATTTTGAATGTTTGAAAGTAAAGAGTTTTGGCGAGTTTCAAAAATTTTTGAAGAAATAATATTAGACCTTTTGCAAAAGTTTTATTTTTTACCGCAGAGGCGCGGAGGGCACAGAGAAATTCTTAAACTCTGCGAACTCGGCGACTCTGCAGTTCATAATTTAATTTTCAAAATTTGTCGCACCGCACTGGCGCACGGAGCCTGTCTTTCGACAAGCCGCAAAGCGGTGATGAGAAATCTGGTCATAGCGTCTGATAACGTCTAATAATCAAATACCGCGGACAAATTCGTTCGCGGTATTTACGTTAAAATGGGGTCGTTCTTATTCTGTTGATACAAGGAGTCATCTATGGCTTGGGAACGAAAAATCATGCGCATTGTGCGCGTGCGAAACTCGCAAAAAAAAGGCGTGCTGGGCAAGCTGCTCACCGCCATTGCCGAAGCGGGCGGATACACCGGCAGCATTGTGCTGTTGAACGAAACCTCGCAGCATGTGGTCCGTGATATTACCATCTCGGCGGATGATGAAACCCAGCTCGAATTCATCGTCGAAGCCATGCGAAAGAACGAAGGCACGGTCGTCATTGAAGTCCGCGACGAAGTGCTGGAACTGCACCAAAAGGGAAAGATAGCCATCCGTTCGCGCTTTCCCATCGATTCGCTCACCACGCTGCGGCGCGTTTATACGCCCGGCGTTGCCGAAGTTTGTCTGCGGATTGCCAAAGAACCGTCACAGGCGCGGCTTTACACCAGCATCAGCCACATGGTTGCCATCGTCACGGACGGAACGGCGGTGCTGGGGCTGGGCGATATCGGCCCGCTGGCGGGCATGCCCGTGATGGAAGGCAAAGCCATGCTCATGGAAACGCTTGTGGGGCTTTCGGGCATTCCCATTTTGCTCAACACCAAAGACACCGAAGAAATCATTCAAGCGGTGGCTGCCATTGCGCCCACGTTTGCCGCCATTCAACTGGAAGACATCTCCGCGCCGCGCTGCTTTGAAATTGAAGAACGCCTGCAAGCCATGCTCGACATCCCCGTAATGCACGATGACCAGCACGGCACTGCGGTGGTCTCCACAGCCGCGTTGATGGTTGCCGCCCGCCAAACCAAGCGCGACCTGAACAAAGCCGTCATCGGACAAATTGGGCTGGGAGCGGCGGGTCACGCCATTGCAAAGATGCTCATGCGTCTCACCGGCAACCCCGTCTATGGCGCGGATTTAAGCGCGGAAGCATTGGACCGTTTTGAAAACGCTGGCGGCAAAAAATCCAACCTTAAAGAAATTATGGAAACCTGCGATATTGTCATTGCCACCACCGGCGCGCCGAATTTAATTAAACCCGAAATGGTTCGCAAGGGGCAAATTATCCTCGCGCTTTCCAACCCCAATGCCGAGATTGACCCCGAAACGGCAATGGAACGCGGCGCGGCGTTTGCAGCAGACGGCAAATCGGTGAACAACGTGCTGGGCTTCCCCGGCATTTTCCGCGGCGCGGTGGACTCCAATGCTCCGCGAATCACCCATGAAATGCTGCTCGCCGCCGCACAAGTGATTGCGGAGATGACCCCGCCCGGCGAGCTTGTTCCCAGCCCGCTGGATAAAAAAGTCCACCGCGCCGTTGCCCGCGCCGTGGCAGAGACCGCCATCAAGCAGGGCATCGCCCGCGCCGATTACGTTCCCTATGTGGAAGAATAAAATGAAATTCAAATCTCTAATTACCAATTACCAATTACTAACTTTATTGATTCTCGCGCTTTTTCTTCCCGCCGCCTGCCAGCCCGCCCCGGCGACTGCCGACCCGCAGATTTTTATGACCGCCGCGTTTGAGACGGCTTTCGCGCAAATCAGCCAGCCAAGCGCAACCCCGCCCGCCACCGAGACTCCGCTTCCCACGCCGACTGTTCCGCGCACGCCTCCGGCGCTTTCCGGCATCTTCCAGACCAATTTGCTGCGCCCCGAAGATTTGCCGCGCAGTTACGAATCGGATACTTGTAAATATTTGCAAAACAAGTGGAACTCCAACAACGCCGCGCCGGGAACAGTGGTGATGCCGATTATGTTTCACGCGGTGGATAAAGACGCGGCGGTTTCACAGTATCTAAAAATCTCCGCGCAGGATTTGAAAAAACTGATG
>DAOTZP010000272.1:0-10507 GCA_034434265.1 Anaerolineales bacterium
TGCTCTAACCAACTGAGCTACCCGCCCGAAGGATTGGCATTATAACGAAGGTTTTGAAAATTGACAATGGTATAATGCCTGCCCTATGGCACGAAGAAAATCGCCCGAAGAATTGTCGGTGGAGGAGTTGCGCCGCCTGCTGGTGGAAAAAAGACGCGGGGCGCGCAAGGAACGCCTCGAACATTTCCGCCGGACGGGAAGGGTCGTTCCGCTTGCGCCAGATGTGAATATGGACGCGCAGCAATCCGCGCCAGTGGTGGATACCGCCCCGCAGGTTAACTCTCAGGGCGAAGAAAAGCCCGCCGCGCAGGTCAATCCGCGCCGCAAATGGCTGGATAGAATCCTGCTGGGCGTGGAAGTCCTCGCCGTCGTCGGCTTGATTGCGGTGGTGTTCAACGGGCTGGGCTTGCTGCGGACGCTGAACGCGGAAGTGGCGGCGGCGCTGAACCCCGTCACGCCCACGCCGACTCCGCTGGTGATGGCGGTGGTGCTTCCCTCCGGTCACACCCCGCCCGACGCGCAAGGCAATACCGCGCCCAATGAAGCGGAAATCCCCGCGCATTTGCGCCCGATGGTGCAGTCGCTGGCGAACATTCCCATTCCGCCGCCCGCGCCCGACCAAGCCGTGCGGATTCAAATCCCAGCTATTAATGTGGATGCGCCGATTGTGCAGGGAGACGGCTGGGAACAGTTGAAGAAAGGCGTGGGGCAGTATCTCGGCTCCGCCAAGCCGGGTGAAAATGGCAACGTGGTTTTATCCGCGCATAACGATGTGTATGGAGAGTTGTTCCGCCATCTCGATAGGCTTGTCCCCGGAGACCAAGTCATCGTTTATACTCAGCAGCGGCAGTTCACTTACATTGTTGACCGCACTGTGGTTGTAGAACCCACCGCCGTGGAAGTGATGGCTTCCACCGGCAGCCCGACTGTGACCTTGATTTCGTGCTATCCATATCTGGTCAATGACAAGCGCATTGTTGTTTTTGCGCGATACCAAAATTAGGAGAAATAAAATGGCAAAGAAAAGTAAAAAACCAACCAGTTTGAATTCCGCGGCGTCCGCGCCTGTGGAATTTAACCCCGATTACAGCAGCACCAAAAAAGATTTGACGCGCATAGGCACGCTTGCTGGATTTTTTGTTCTGGCGCTTGTTGCGCTTTCGTTCTTTTTGAAGTAACGCCGCCTCTAAAAAAAAATGACTCACCCCGAAATGACGATTTCGCGGGTGAGTTTGTTTTTAAGGGCAAATGATGATGTTTTTTATTTTCATTACACCACATTCGTGGCGACCGTATTCCCGTATTCAATCAGCGCTTTTACTATATCCGGCGTGCGGCCCTCGGCATATACGCGCAGCACAGGTTCAGTGCCGGAGGGGCGAATTAACAGCCATGAATCATCCGCCATGACGTATTTCACGCCGTCGCGCTGGTTAATTTCCTCCACTTTGAATCCGCCGATTTCTGCAGGCGCTTGTTTGGTGAGGAATTCGGTCATCTCTGATTTGGCAACCGGGCGGCTGAGGCGCAGGTCCACGCGCTCGTACAGGGCGGGCCCCACATCCGCGAGCAGGTCGTCCACCATTTCGCGCAGTGATTTTTTGGAGTCTGCAAGCATCTCCACCAACAGCAAGCCCATAATGGGACCGTCGCCTTCGGGGATGTGACCTTTGAACGAAATGCCGCCCGATTCTTCGCCGCCAATTAACACGTCTTCTTTCATCATGTAGTTGGCAATGTGATTGAAGCCGACGGGCGTTTCATGCACAGTCAAGCCATAGCGTTTGGCGAGACGGTCAATCATGCGGGTGGTGGAGACGGTGCGAACCACCGAGCCTTTCCAGCCGCGCCTTTCAACAAGGTATTTGAGCGCAAGCGCCATGATTTTATGCGGGTCAACAAAATTGCCGCGCTCGTCCATTGCGCCGATGCGGTCCGCGTCGCCATCGGTGACGACGCCAAAATTCCCCATGCCGGAGCTGACCGCCGTGGAAAGCGCGCCAAGATATTTGGCAATCGGTTCGGGATGCACGCCGCCAAACCCGGGATTCAAGTCGCCGCGAATTTCGGCAACTTCGCAGCCCGTACCTTGCAGAAACGCTTTAATCACGCCGCGCCCGGAGCCGTACATGGAATCTACTACAAAGCGCTGCGGGTTATCGGCGATGACATCGGTGTTAATCAACGTCCGCAAGTGGTCAAAATACGCGGGCAGCGGGTTAAACTTTTGAATGAGATTCGCCTCGCGCGCTTTTTTGAAATCCATCAAGTTGGGACCGCGCGCCTGCTGCTCGTTGTCATTGATATACACTTCCACGCGGCGGCATTGCTCCGAAAGCGCCGAGCCGCCAAACGCGCCTTTCAACTTCACGCCGTTGTAACGCGGCGCGTTATGCGATGCGGTAATCATCACGCCCGCAATCGCGTTGTAATGCTTGACAGAAAAAGAAATGGCGGGCGTGGGCGAATCGGACTGCGCCAACAAAACCGTGAATCCGTTTGCCGCCAGCACGCGCGCCACTTCGCCCGCGTAACGGTCCGAAAGAAAGCGCGTATCATACCCAACGACGATTTTCCGCGCGTCCACATTGGGCGACCTGTCCCAATGCTCCGAAGCAACCGCATCCGCGATGGCTTGCGAAACCATGCGTAAATTGCTGAATGTGAAAGTATCTGAAATTACGGCTCTCCAGCCGTCTGTGCCAAAATGAATGGGCATGGAAATTTTCTCCGTGATAAAAATTTTTTCACCGCAAACTAATTTGCGATGAAAAGAAAATTTGTTATGGGGTGGGGGTGGGCAAAATATCGTATTGTAGCACGGCGGCAAGCAGCCAGCCTTCCAGCCTGCGTCCCTGCACGGTCACAAATACATGCGCCCACAGCACGCCGTTCACTTCACGCGAGTCGGGTTGAATTTCAACCAGCGTGCCGTTTTCCAGCGTCATAATATATTTGCCGTTTGGGGTTTGGCGCAGGTTTGCGCCGCCGCCTTCATCCGCCTGCACAATGCCCAGCAATGGCAGCGGCGTTGCGGTAACGGCTGCTTCCGATGTTGCGCTTGCCGTTGCAGCGGTCTGCGCCGACTCGGCGGTGGATGTGGCGGTTAAGGTTGAAGTTGAAGTCGCCGTGCTGGTGAATGTCGCCGTGCTGGTGGGTGTATTTTGCGGCGCGCTGGATGGCGTAACCTTCGGCGTTTCGGTGGCGGTTGATTTTTCGGCGGGCGCGCTCGTGGATGTGGACGTGGCGCGCGGCGTATTCGTCGGGACGGCGGTTGCGCTTGGCGGGTTGGTCGGAACGGGCGAGAGAATCAGCATGGTGGGAGTCGCGGACGCGGCTGGCTGGGGAGCAGGTGAAGTTCCGCCGCCCATCAGCATAAACAGCAGGGCGGCAAATCCTGCAAGCGCAAATCCGCTTACGCCCATGCCTGCGCGGATGGGGCGAAGTTTAAGCGCAAACAGGGTAATCATGCCAAGTATGCTGGCGAGCGAAAAATGCACAACAAATACAAGCAAGCCTTCGGGGAAGATGCCGTCTATGCCGGAGCCAATGCCAAACCCGCTGGCGTTGATGGGCAGGTAAAACGAGTAAGCAATCAGGATGCTGGGCAGAATGGGGGTTTCTTCGCGCGTAAAAGAGACAATCAGCAAAATTGCGCTGATGGAAAACACAATCAAAGCGGGCATCCACAAACGCGCATGAATGAAAAGATTGTTGCGCGTGGTTTCTTCAAATATTTGCGCTGCAAAGCCGGACAACAACCCGCCCAGAAAAACAATCACCGCGCTGATTAGCAGCGCCATGAGCGTTTCAAATAACAGGCGCGGCTTGCCGGTGAACAGGGCAAGCAGAAACCCCACCCATGGAGTCATCAGCGGGGTGACGAGGATTCCGAGTAATAACACCGCCTGCGAGTCGAGCAGAAATCCCAGCCCGACAATGGCGCCGCAGGCAAGCGAAAAGACAAACAGTTCCAGCGAAGGGTACGCGCGGCGCGAAAGCGAGGCAATCCGCGCGGCTTGACCTTCCGCATCGGTTGGGAAGAGTTGCTGGCGGGCGGCGCGTCTGCGTCTTGCGCGGACGGCGGACGCGCTTTCTTCGCGCCCAGGCGGCTGCGGCGTTTCATTTGTTGGGATGATTGGGTCGAGAGACATACGCGCGTTATTATACTCTTATGAGGGTGTTTGCCGCGCAATATGCGCGCCAAATATAAAGCGGTACGCCGCGGGGGCAAAATGCCGAAGCATGATTAAGAACGCCAGCGCAATCGCCATGACTGTAAGCGGAAGCGCGGTTTGCCAGATGACCGAACGCGCGAGGGCGGGAAAGATAAATTGCAATCCCGCGATGACTGTGAACAAAACGGCGGGGTGAATCAAATACACGCCCAGCGAATATTCCGCGCCCCATTTGCTTAACAGCGGATGCTGAAAGAATTTCCACGAGCGAAAAGCCAGCCCTGTCATGCCGATGGCGAAGGGAATTGTGCCGATTAAGAATTGATGCTCGAATGCCGAAAAGTTATATTGCTGATACAGCCACCGCGCCTCAAAAATTTGCGAAGCCGCGCCGCCGAGAACAAGGGCAATTGAAACCCATGCGGCGGGCTTTCCTTTTTCAAATAACAGCATTCCCGCGTATAAAAATGGGATGGAAAGCCAGGTACGCGCTACTTCGTAATCGAGCCGAAAGCCAACATCAAAGATGTTGTATGCGCCTGAAATCAAAGCCATGCCGATGCTGATGATTGATATGACGGGCAGCAATGGTTTTGCGTGGCGCATGCAAAAGGTCACAAACAGGCTGCCGAAGAATAAAGAAGGCAAATACCATAAATGCGAGTAAAACCCAAAGTAGATGAACGCGGGCGCGGTGGTCAATTTGAACAATGTTTCCAAATCATGATGCCAGACGACAAACGGCGCGTATAAAACCACCCAAACGAGAAAAAGCCACAACAGGCGGTCGGTTTTGGCTTGGATATTAGCGCTGCCTGTGCGCGCGTATCTTTCCGCCAGAAAATATCCGCTGACCATGAAGAAAAACGGTATCGCCCAGCGGCTCATTAAACGCAGCCCTGTGGCAAGGTCGCGCGGAACGGATTCAAAACTGACGTGCAGAATCACCACGCACAAGGCGGCAAGCAGGCGGAAAACATCTACAGATGAATTGCGGTTTGTTTCGGTCATGGCGCGAATTATAACCTTTGTGCGCTGAATAAATTTCAGTGAAGGCGACCGCAACTTGGATGAAGCGCTGATTATGGTATAAAAAGCGGGTATGAAAAAACTTTCTTCATTTCTTAAAGAAAACTCCGCGCTTTTGCTCATCACGCTGGCATACATCCTTTGGGCGCTGGCGTTTATCTTTCATTCCTCCTACGCCGCCTCAGACGGACGCCGCTATTTCAACCTGTTCGACGACGCCATGATTTCCATGCGTTATGCGTGGAACTTCGCTCACGGGCGGGGATTGGTTTGGAACGCGGGCGAATATGTGGAAGGCTACACCAACTTATTGATGACCTTGCTCATGTCCGCCGCGTCTTTCTTTTTGGAAAAGCGCTACGCCGTGCTGTTCATTCAACTGACGGGAATTTTCTTTGCGCTTGGCGCGGCGTTCTTCGCTGCCAAAATCTTAAAAGAAATTTTTCAAAACAAACATCGCGCGCTGCTTTTTGCGCTTGTGCTGCTTTATTACCCGCTTAACTTCTGGTCGCTGATGGGAATGGAAACAGGCTTGCTTGCGTTCCTGCTTGCTGCGGGCGTGTACGCTTCCATGCAGTATGAAAAAACATTACAAACAAAATATCTCTGGCAAATGTCCGCCGCGTTGGGGCTGGCGCACCTCGCGCGCAACGAATCGATTCTCATGGCGGCGTTTGCGTTTGCTTGCCTGCTTCCCGCCTGCAAAAAAAACTGGCGCGCGTTTTTTCTTGCGGGCGGGTTGTATTCGCTCTTCGTGCTTGCCCAACTTGTCTTTCGATATTTCTATTACGGCGAGCTTGTCCCCAACACATATACGCTCAAACTCGTCGGCATGACTCTTTCAGACCGTTTGCAAAACGGCATCGGCTTCATTACGCCTTACCTTAAAGAAACCGGCATTCTGCTTTTTGTTGTTCTTGCGGGCGTTTTCTTTAAGCCATTCAAACACAAACTTTATTTATTTGGATTTTTCGTCATCGCGCTTTTTTATCAAATCTATGTCGGCGGCGATGCGTGGAACTACTGGCGGATGATGACTCCCGCGCTGCCGTTTCTTTATGTCATTGCGGTTTCCTCCCTTTCCGATTTCGCGCGGACTTTTCCTCCCGCCGGGCGGCTCGCGCTGGCGGTTTTTTCACTCGCCACTGTCGTTTCCGTCAACGCCCGTTTTGCGCGCGAGTTTGCGTTGATGGAGCTTCCCTACCAAAACAACTACGCCCACGCTCATGTGGAAACCGCCATTGCCCTCAACGAATTGACCGATGAAGACGCCACGATTGGAGTTTTTTGGGCGGGCAGCCTGCCCTACTACCTTGACCGCTACGCGATTGATTTTCTTGGCAAGTCGGATAAATATGTGGCAAACCTTCCCCCCGATATGAGCGGACAAAGCGCGGGCTTTGGCATGACCAGCATCCCCGGTCACAACAAGTACGACCTGACGTATTCGATTCAAACCTTGTTGCCGACCTATGTGGAAGAATTCAACTACGGCGCGGAGCAACTGGAAGGCTGGGCGCACGGGTATTACGTCCGCGTGAAATACGGCAAAGCAAAATTATATTTGCTCAAAGACTCCCCCAATGTGAAATGGGACAAGGTGAAAGACTATTTGGAGTGGTAATTTTGAATCGCCCGCAGCGCTCCTTCGGCAATTTTTGCGGGGCGTTCTCCAATACCTGAAACCTGCGCGTTTTCATTGCGCGGGTCCACTTCCACAATTTTGGTTTTTGCTTGCACCGGCACGCCGCTGCGCGTTAACCCGCGCAGCCTGCCGCTAATGGGGGCAAGGATGGGTGTGGAATCAATCTTTGCCACTTCTTCGCCTTGTTTTACAAAACCGCCAATCTCATGCGACGTGAAAAACGTCCCCGCTTTGGGCGCGTACACATACCTGTCCCGCGCGTGACCTTCAATCTCGCGCGGTTCGCCTTGCAGCGGTTCGCTTGCTCCGCGTTCGATAATTTTGCCAAGCGTTCCCCAATTGGTTTCAATGACAAGGTGAGTCGTTTCGCCTGCGATGAAGTTTGGCCCCAGTCCAATGGTCAGCGGCGCAAGGTGAATTTGCGTTTCAGGCTGGGAATGTTTTCGCATCCGCGCGTCAATCAACACATCGGGTGGAAGGTGAAGGAGAAGTTCGCCGAAGTCTTCGGTTGCCAGCGGAATAAATTGGCGGGTGGTTAAAGAATCGCGCAGGGAGTCCAAATTCACCCGCCGCGCTTCCACGCCATCCAAAACAAAACTGCCGTCGAAGACCGCATCCGTAAATCCCATACGGCGGCGGGTGGATGCGGGTTGAGGCGTTTCGTGAATCACGACTGAAAAATTTTGTAAAAATAATTTGTGCGCGACAGCGGAGGCGACGTCATTTGCGCCGCGAATCAAAATGATTTTGTTCATGGCAAAATTGTACCAACCCTCAGGCTGTTTTCGCAGTATGATTAAGAATATTTTATCCAAAAGGAATTAACGATGAAGAGAATCGGAATCCTCACCGGCGGCGGAGACGCGCCCGGATTAAACGCGGTCATTCGCGCGGCGGTGAAAACCGCGTTGAATGTATATCAATGCGAAGTGTATGGAATCAAAAACGGGTACGATGGTTTTTTGGAGGAGGATGGCATCATTCCGCTCGGCAGAAAAGAAGTGCGCGGAATTTTGCCGCGCGGCGGAACGATTCTCGGCGCGGCAAACCGCGGCAACCCGTATGCGCGCAAGGTCATCCGTGATGGAAAAGAAGTGGTGATTGACGTTTCGGATGAAATTGTAAAGGGAATTAAAAAACTTGAACTGGACGCGCTGCTGGTGCTGGGCGGCGACGGCACGTTGCGCATCGCGCATGAGCTCGCCCAAAAAGGCGTGCCATGTATTGGCGTGCCAAAAACAATTGATAACGACATCGGCGGCACGGAAATTACCTTCGGGTTTGATACCGCGCTAAACATTGCCACCGAAGCGCTTGACCGTTTGCACACCACCGCCGAATCGCATCACCGCGTGATGGTGCTGGAACTGATGGGGCGCGACGCGGGCTTCATCACCTTGCAGGCGGGCATCTCCGGCGGCGCGGATGTGATTTTGATTCCCGAAATTCCCTTCAAGTTTGAAAACATCATCAAAAAGATTCGCCAGCGCGTCGAGCGCGGAAGCAAGTTCAGCATCATTGCCGTATCCGAAGGCGCAAAGCCCGAAGGCGGCGCGCAGGTTTTCTCACGCGCGGGGGATGAGGTGTATGTGCCGCGTCTTGGCGGCATCGGTCAACTGGTGGCGGAATACATTGAAAAGCAGGGATTTGAATCGCGCGTAACGGTGCTGGGACATTTGCAGCGCGGCGGAACGCCCACCTCATTTGACCGTTCGCTGGCAACCCGCTACGGCGCGGCTGCCGTGCGCCTTGCCGCGCAGCGAAAATTTGACCGCATGGTCGCGCTCCGCTGCGGAGAGATTACCGACATTCCGCTGCAAGAGGCGATTGCCCTTCCAAAACGAGTCAACGTCAATGGCGATGCGGTGATGACCGCAAGAAACATCGGCATCTCGTTTGGGGATGAGTGAAACTTCACCGCACATTTGCGCTGCGTTTGCGGCTTTACAATCCTGTTAATTGTCGAACAATCGTAGGGTAGTCGTAGGTTAAGCGTCAAGTAGTATTTGGACAGACATGGTAAATTTACAAGCGTAAGGTGATTTCTCTTCTCCTCCTTTTCAAAGGGAACCGCGGTCGGCGTCCGCGGTTCTCGTAATTTAACGGACAAGTTATAATACGCGCGCTACCAAAACTTTTACGAGGTTGATATGCCTGTTCAAATTACAATCATTGGTTTGGGACAGCTGGGCGCGTCCATTGGGCTGGCGCTTGCGGCGCATAAGGAAAAAATTCTGCGGGTAGGGCATGATGTGAAACCCGAAGCCGGGCGCGAGGCGCAAAAAAAAGGCGCGGTGGATAAATCCATTCACAACCTGCCCGACGCCGTCCGCGAGGCGAAAATCATCGTGCTTGCCATTCCCGCCAGCGGCGTGCGAAAAACGCTTGAATGGATTGCGCCCGATTTGCAGGAAGGCTCCGTCGTGCTGGATGCTTCGCCCGTCAAGGCGGCGGGCGCGGCGTGGGCGCGCGAACTGCTGCCCGAAAACAGGCATTATGTGGGCATTGCGCCTTCCATCAACCCCGACTTGCTGCACGACTTTTCGTTTGGATTGGATTCTGCGCGCGCGGACTTTTTTCAAAACGGCGTTTGTCTGGTTGGCGCAGCGGATTCCACCCCCGAACAAGCCGTAACCCTCGCCGCCGACTTTGCGCGGCTGCTTGGCTGCACCCCCGTATTTTCCGATGTCTATGAAGCGGACGGATTGACGACCACCACGCACATTCTTCCGCAAATGATTTCCGCCGCGCTGCTCAACGCCACCGTGGACAAGCCCGGCTGGCAGGAAGCGCGTAAAGTGACAAACCGCCCGTATGCGGCGCTCACCAGCGGCATGGATTTTGAAAGCGCAAGTTCCCTGCTCCTTTCCGCAGCGCAAAACCGCGCAAGCCTGCTTCACGGGCTGGATGTGACGATTGCTGCGCTGCGCGGCTTGCGCGAAGATTTGGAAAAAGAAGATGAAGAAGCCTTGCGCGCGCGGCTGCAATCGGCTGTGGAAGCGCGCAGCCGCTGGCTGAATGAACGCCGCGCCGCAAACTGGGAGCAGGCATCCCTGCCCAAAACGGAATATGACCAACGCGGGTTTTTGGACCGTTTGCTCGGTCCCGCGTTGACCAAACCGTTCAAAAAAAAATAAGCCGTGCCTTTTTATTGCTACATCCTCCAATGTGCCGACGGCACGTTTTACACCGGCTGGACAACCGACCCGCAGCGGCGGCTTTCCCGGCATAATAAAGGCGCGGGCGCGCGTTACACCCGCGCAAGACGCCCTGTAAAATTGGTATATCTTGAAGAACAGCAAAGCCGCCAATCAGCCATGAAACGCGAAATTGCCATCAAAAAATTGACGCGGATGGGCAAAATTCGCTTGATACAATCGAAATTCAATAAAACCCCACTCGACTAATTTCCCGTTCCCCCGTACAATACTGCCCATGCGCGACTGGACTTTAACTCCCGGCGACCCGTTGTACCTCACTTTGGCGGCGGATGCCCGACTTTGCAAGCCGGATTATGCCAACGACCATATTTGGGAAGCCGAACTCGGCGGCGCGGACGCAGAGCGCGCCGCGCTGGGGCTTTTTACCACCTTTGGCTTGCGCGCCCGTTCCATGCGCATTTTTTTGCGTTTCACTGAAAACGGCGCTTCCGTCA
>DAOTZP010000273.1:0-20360 GCA_034434265.1 Anaerolineales bacterium
AAGATTATTTTAGAGGCAGGGCGGGGCGGTGGTTTTACTGCTCTACCAGACGTTTTAGACGATTACGAGAGGGCGTTAGGGCTGGAGGTAGAGGAAACATGGCTACTTAAACGCCTGCTCCGCTATTACTGGAGTTATAACGCTCCAGTGTTTCCAGCGTTCTCCGAAATGGCGAAACGCTGTAACATGAGCGAAAAGACCATGAGAAAATGGCGCGATTCACTCGTGGCGAAAGGTTTTATAAAATTGGGCGGCAAGGCGGGAGTGCTGACAGGGAAACCAGACAATAGAGTTATTCACGACATGAGACCGCTGTTTATTGGATTGGTTATTTGCCTATTCTGTGACCCGCTCTCCAAAGTCACCAAAAACGAAAACAGGGCGGAGGCAGTAGAGAAGTTTTGGGAGGCAATGGCAGAGCATGGAGACATTTACCGCGATTTACGCGGCAAGGTTGGTTTTTCTTTGCCTTTGAGTATTGAACGCGCCAAAGAACTGGCGGAGGTGTATGGCGTTTCTTTGAACTGGAATGCCATAGCGGAAATGCAAGGCGCGGAGCAAATGGCGGAACTCGAAACAAACACGGAACGCGCTCTCTACTTTGCCAGTGTGAAAAATGTTATTCATTGGGCGGGCGTGCCTGTCGTTTGGAGGTATAAACGCGCTGGAGCGTTTCTCCATTGGTTGTATGAAAACGGCGTAAACGAAAAAACATTAAGCCATTTGGTAGGCGTTTACACGGAGAACGAACCGGAGCCGAATTTTAGAGGACTGGAGCAGCATATTCGAGAGAACGTCTCCGCGTGGCAAGCGCAAGAAGTCAGGCAGGCGGTAATGGCGTAAAATCCTAATACGGTAACACTCTACCGTATTGGAAACGGTAACACTTTACCGTGTCATTCGGTAAGGTGTTACCGTGAAAGCATAGAACAAACAGACGAATGTATTAAACAAATGAAAACTGTAAGGCGTGCTACGCTCGCCGCGTTTTTTTTCAATTCAAGAAAAGAGAGACCATGCAAAAGAGAGCAGAACTTCAAAAGAAAATTACCTACCTTGCAAGGAATGACAAGCGTTTTAAGAACTGCCATGCCATTACAGAGAATGGTTATTCTTGCAGAGGCAAGGCAATGAGCGGAGAGGTATTCTGCCATGCTCACTTATTGCAAGGTTACGGATTATTCACTTTGGCGGTTTTGGCGGAACTGGAAGTTAAATTAGACGCTGGAGGTTTACAGCATGACAGAGAATAAAACAGAACTCACGGCGAAACAAGCGCGGGCGGTTGGATTCCTGCTCACGAGTAGAACCATTGCGGACGCGGCAAAGTCGGCGGGCGTTTCGGAGAGAACGCTCTACTCGTGGTTAGGTATGGCGGAATTTAGAGACGCGCTCCGCTCCGCTGAAAAACAAACGGTAGAGAATGCCACTCGGAGACTTATAGCGGGGCAGGGGAAAGCGTTAGACGCGCTGGAGACGCTGATTACCAGAGGCAGGAATGAGGGCGTAAGGCGTGCCGCTGCTATGGATTGGTTGGGGTTGGTACTCAAATTCAGAGACCTTACCGAAATAGAGGAACGTCTCTCCGCTCTCGAAAAGCAGGCGCAAAATGGCAAATGAGAACCAGTTAGTTTTTTTTGCAAGCGTGGCAGCGGTTAAGACTTTGGTAGACGGTGGAATCCGCGTCTCTTTGGACTTACCAGAACAGGCAATAGCGGAGGCAGCGTCACTCATGCAAGCGAAACGAGACGGCGTTTACTTGCGCGTGATTGTAGAGGCAGAAAAAAACGAGGTAGAAAATGACAACTAAAAACAGGTTAGCAAAATTGGAAAACGCAAGTCAGAGCGTGAAAACAGAGAGCCGACATTTTAGGCAGGTTGTAAGGCTGGAGGGGGACCATAAATACTATATTGACGGCGTAGAGGTAAACGCGGCGGAGTATTGGAGAGCATACTCACAAAGTCACGGAGACGAAAAAATAAACGTCAAAATTTTGGAGAGTGAATCATGAGCGCGAAACAGAGAATAAAAAAATTGGAGCAGGCAGCAGAAACAGAGAACGCGGGGACGTTCTTTGAGTACCGTCATTTTTTGCACACAATAGACGGTGACAAACATACCTACCAAATGGGGAGAACTGGAGACATTCACGAGGTAGACGCGGAGACGTATAAGCGCGAACTCGCAGAGTATGAGCCGATTGCCACTGCTCACGGATTACCGGCAGAGATTCAAATTATTTACGGTGAGGAAACAGAAAACGGTTAGCAAGTTTTGAGTATATACAAGCGGTGAGAACGGGCGTATAATGCGATTGTCTCTCAAAACAAAAAGAGACGGCAAGAGCGCGAACTCTTACCGTCTCACCAAAGACACTGGTTAGGCAGTGTGCAATGGTTGAATGGATTCTACCATGCCGCTCCAGTGTTTTTGGAGCGGTTTTTTTTGTTGGAGACCAAATAACTATAAAAATTTTATAACGCCATACAGGGGAAAACATGAGTAAAAACCCGGCAGGATTCGAACCTGCGACCAAGCGATTATGAGTCGCCTGCGCTAACCGCTGCGCCACGAGCCCGTTTCAGGTATCAAGCCAGCCTTTTATCGGAGGCTGAAACATCCCAACACGCGCGTGATTATACAAGGTTAGCGCGTTTTTTGCCATATATGGCGGCAAAGGGATGACCCGCAAGTCACAGCTTGTTTATCGGACGATACGCCTTTATACAGCCCGATGACAAATAAAACAAAACCGGCAGGTGTGGTGATGAGATACAAAATCAAGTTCGTGTGCCATTGAACGTGGAATGTAAACGCCAGCCCATAAACCGCAGCCGCAGATGCGGGAATGGCAAGCAGGGCTGCATATTTCCAAACGGGAATGCTGCGCGGCGCTGCATCCGCGAGCGAGCCTTCACCTTTTTGCCTGCTCCGGTTTAACCCCCAATAGGTTAACACAAGCAGGAGGGGGAGGAGAATTGCGGCAATCGGCGCGGCTGGAATGGTGACAAAGATAAAGTAGAGGGTGAAAAGAAGCGCGGTCAGAACAACGACCCACTTTGCGGGCGCGAAAGGCGCGGTGGAACTCCAATCCGCAAGCCAGTATGCCAAGATGACCAAGCCTGTAATCGAAAATGAATAAATTGTAAAATCCAAAATCGAAGAGACGCCCCCATCCGGCTCAAGCCACCAGCTGATTGCCCACAGCCCGTATGCCAGCCCAATAAAAATGGAATATTGAAGCAGTTTTGCCAAAGGGGAGGAATGCAAGGCTGCGCGAATGAGATACCACCCAACCCAAACCGTGATGAGCGCGTGCCATGCCAAACCGGTGAATGAGATGGACAGCGGCAGCGTTTCGTATGCGGTTTGCACAACCAGACCTTCGGCGAGCCACCCAAACACCGCGCCTGCAAGAAAGAGACTCCAAATGGCGCGGATGTGAAAATATGAAACAATGAGAAGGAAAATAAAAGCAAGCAGCGAATATGCCGCCCATGCGCCAAGCCAGCCAAAAAGCGAGTCGCCGGGGCGCGCCCTTGCCCAAAAGAGATGTTCCGAGAAGTACATGAAGATATAGCCCGTGGAAATGACGAGCAGAAGATTTTTGACGGATTGCATTTTTATTGACAGTTTTTTTCTTTGCGGTATAATCCTGCCCGCGCGTTTGCAAACGGCTCCGTAGCTCAACGGCAGAGCAGTTGCCTCTTAAGCAATTGGTTACAGGTTCAAATCCTGTCGGAGTCACAGCAAACACAACCCGCCCTGAAATTAAAGTTTCGCGGGCGGGTTTGTTTTTAAGCGCAAATCGCGCGGTCCGCTTTGCTTCAAAACAAACTTAACGCCCACACAATCAGCGGAGCAAAGAGCAGCGCGGGCAAAAAATTCCCCACGCGGATTTTTTTCAATTCCAGCAGGCTGCTAATGCCCACCCCTGCCAGCAAAATGCCGCCTGTGGCGGTCATCTCCGCCATCATCGGGTCGGTGATGAGCGCGCTCAGTTGATGCGCCAGCAGGCTGATTCCGCCCTGATAGAGAAAGATAATGATGGACGAAAACAGCACGCCAATTCCGAGCGTGGAAGCAAACGCAATCGAAGCGAACCCGTCGAGGGTGGACTTCACCGCGAGCAGGTTATAGTCGCCGGTCAAGCCGTCCTGAATCGAGCCGAGTATGGCAATCGGTCCAATCGCATACAACAGCGAGGCGGTCATAAACCCGCGCACAAAGCGCGCGCTCGCGTCTTGCGAATCATCATTGGCAAAACGCTTTTCCAGCGTTTCGCCCAGTTTGCGCAGCCAGCCTTCAATATCCAGCCATTCGCCAAGCAGCGCGCCGGGAATCAACGCTCCCAGCACAATCAGTTGGTTCTTGCTTTCAAAAAACATTTGCAAGCCCATCGCGGCGGTGAAGATGCCCATGCCTGCAATCACCGTGTATTTGAATTTTTCGGGAATGCGCGCGCCAAACAACAAGCCGATTGCGCCGCCAATCAAAATGGCGGCGACGTTGATGAAAGTTCCTGTCATGGGGAGGGCTATTCCTTTGCCAGTGAAGTTTTTTTGCCCGCGTGCTGGTTTTCCAAAAGTTCCAAAACAAAACACAACGAAGACAAACGGTTAAGATACCGCTGCAAGTCTTTATTGACCACATGCTCTTCATCAAAGAGAATGACCACGTTGCGTTCCGCGCGGCGGATGATGGCGCGCGCCATCGAAAGCGTCGCCCCGCCGAGCGTATCGCCGGGCAAAATGAACTGCTTGGGCATCTCCACAATTTCGGTCAGCGCGTCTGTTTCCTTTTCAAGCCATGCCACGCGGCTTTCGTCAATGAAGCGGAACTTATCGGCGTTCTCCGGCGTGGCGGCAACCTCCGCCATCAGCTTGTATAAATCGCGCTGCGCTTGCAGCAAAATGGGGGCAATTTGCGGCGCGGCGCATTGCGCGCGCGCCAGCCCCAGCGCGGCGGAGGCTTCATCCAGTGAGCCAACCGCCTCCATGCGAATGTGATATTTTGGGACGCGGCCCTCGCCCAGCAAGCCTGTTGTGCCATCGTCGCCTTTTGCGGTATAAAAAGTCATGCGTGGAATTCTACTATAATATGCCCATGCTTGTACCCATTCATGAAGAAATGACCCGCGAAACGCTTTACGGAAAAGTCAGCCCGCGCGCATTGGAAATCATCATCGCCGCAAACAAAAAGCAGGATAAACTCTCCAACCAGTTTGGGCATGACGAAATTCACTTTGATAACAACGCGCTTGAAGAAGGCAAACGCTACATTAACGAACAACGTGGGCTGCTCCTCGCCGCGCTGCTTTCCCCCGGCGTTCTTTCCGCGTGGATTGCCTTCGGGCGCTTGCTTCATACCGCGCAGGATTTTTACTCGCACACCAACTATGTGACGATGTGGATGGAAAAGAATCCGCGCCTTTCGCCCCGCCAAATTGACCCATTGGATGGCGGCTTGCTTGCCAGCCCAAACCTGCATTCCGGCAAACTATACTTCCCGCTCGATTGGCTGTACTTCATCCCGCCGCTTAAACGATTCGTCCTTCCGCTTTTGCCCGCGGATTCACACGGCAAAATGAATCTGGATTCCCCCGCGCAGGGCGAAAAATTTGAATATGCCCGCATTGCCGCCGTCAAACGCACGGAGCATGAATTTGAGTTGTTAAGAAAACTGCTCACGCCGGAGATGTTTCATAAATTTTGCGATATGTAAGCGCCGCAGCATTCATGAAATTTCAGAGTTAAACTCCGAAATTTCATAATACAATTTTCGTATGCTGACCAGAAGCCGATATCTTCACAAACTGCAAAAAGCCGCATCGCGTTCGCCCGTCATTGCCGTTCTTGGACCACGCCAATGTGGAAAAACCACCATCGCGCTGGAGTTTTCCAAATCACAAAAATCTTGAACAACTCGCCCAAAGATGACAAATTCAAAAAAGGTATAATGAAACTATGGATATTAAAACGCAACTTACAGAATCAATGAAAGACGCCATGAAAAGCGGAGACAAAATCCGCAAGGCGGTCATCAGCATGGCGCTGGCAGCTATCAAACAAGCGGAAGTGGACAAGCGCGTCACGCTTGACGATGCCGCCATTATTGCCCTGCTTCAAAAGGAAGTGAAAAACCGGCGCGAGGCAATCGCCGACGCGCAAAAAGCCAACCGCCCCGATTTGGTCGAAGCGAACGAAACCGAGGTGAAAATCCTCGAATCCTTTTTGCCCAAAGCCATGCCTGCGGAAGAACTCCGCGCCATTGTGCAAGCCGCCATTCAAGAAACCGGCGCGGCAGGTCCCGCCGACATGGGCAAGGTAATGAAAGCCGTCATGCCCAAAATTGCCGGGCGCGCGCCCAATGACATGGTCAGCGCGGCGGTGAAGGAACTGCTCAATCAATAACCGCGTGTCCGCCCGCACTCCCGCTTCCCCCCGTCTTCGCGTTTTACAAGCCAGCCTGATTTTGATGGTTGGGCTGGTCTCGTTTGCTTCGCTCACCTATCCGCTTGCGCTGCGCCCCGCCACACAAAAAATCAAAGTGGGCAGCGTTGCCTCCGCTGCCATGCGCGCCCCGCGTGATATTGAATACGTCAGCGATGTGCGCACCGAAGAAGCGCGCAAAGCCGCCGAAAGCGCCGTGCAGCCCGTTTATACCGCGCCCGACCCCGCCATTGCCCGCCAGCAAATTGACCGCTTGCGGACCGCCATGCAATACATCACCTCCGTGCGCGATGACCCCGAACTTTCGCTCGACGCAAAAAAAGGCAGGCTGATTGCGCTCAGCGATGTGCGCCTCAAACGCGAAACCATAGACTTTCTGCTTGGTATGCCCGCCCCCCGCTGGGACGCGGTGCAACTCGAAGCCATGCGCGTATTGGAACTGATGATGCGCCGCTCGATTACCGAAGATAAATTGGAAGCCACGCAGTCGGGCGTTTCCTCATCCGTCAGCCTTACTTTTAACGAGCAGCAGGTTGCGCTGGTGACAGAGCTCGTCACCGCGTTTATTGTTCCCAATAGTTTTTATAGCGAAGAACTGACCACCGCCGCCAAACAAGCCGCGCGCGAATCCGTCAAACCTGTAGTGCAAACGTACAAGGAAGGCGAAACCATCGTCCCGGCGGGCGAGCTGATTAACCCCGCCGACATGGAAGCGTTTGAAAAACTCGGCATGATTGGGCAAACCCAAAGATGGGAAGATTCGCTCGGCGCGGCATCTGTTGTCATTCTTTCCGCCGCGCTTGTGCCTTTATATTTTTACCGCCGCAAACGCTCCAACGTCATCAATGACGCGCGCAGTATTATTGTCATTGCCGTTATCTTTATCATCTTTCTCATTGGCGCGCGCCTGTTCACAAACCGCACGCTTGCGCCCTATGGCTACCCCATTCAAGCCGCCGGGCTTTTAATCACCGCGCTCTTTGGTCTGGAAGTTGGCATGGTCATTGCCATTCCGCTTGCCATCATCGCCTCTTACGGGCTTGGCAACTCGCTGGACTTGACGCCCTATTACCTTTTCTCTTCGTTGATTGGATTGCTCGTCCTCGGACCGGTGCGCCGCTTTTGGGGATTTTTGCGGGCGGGCGCCGCGATTACGCTTTCGGGCATCGTTGTCCTCGTCGCCTACCGATTGCCAGCCTCCACCCCCGACTGGCTTGGCATGGTGCAGTTTGCGGGCGCGGCGGCATTTGCAGGTTTTTCGGCGGCAAGCGTTACGCTGCTTTTGCAATATTTGCTTGCTCAAACGCTTGGCTTAACCACCGCTTTTCAATTGCTCGATATTTCCCGCCCCGACTTTCCGCTGCTTCAATTTTTGCTGCGCGCCGCGCCCGGAACGTATCAGCATAGTCTGCAGGTTGCCAACCTTGCCGAGCAAGCCGCTGAAAAAATCGGCGCTGACCCGCTGCTCACCCGCGTTGGCGCGCAGTTTCATGACATTGGCAAAGCCCTCAACCCGGACTTTTTCATCGAAAATCAAATTCCCGGCAGCATTAACCCCCACCATGATATTTCGCCGGAAGAATCCGCCGCCACCATTCTGCGTCATGTGACGGATGGCATTGCGCTTGCCAAAAAGCATCGTCTGCCCCTGCGCCTGCACGACTTCATCCTCGAACATCACGGCACGTTGATTACCATGTATCAATACACACAGGCAATGAACGCCGCCAACGGCGATGTGACCAAAGTGGATATTGAAAAATTCCGCTATCCGGGTCCGCGCCCGCGCTCGCGGGAGACCGCTCTGCTGATGCTGGCGGACGCCACCGAAGCCCGCGCGCGCGCCGAGCGCCCCGCCAATGAGGATGAAATTCGCGCGCTGGTACGCAGCGTTATTGAGCATGTGCAAAAATTCAATCAATTGGATGACACCCTGCTCACCCTGCGCGACTTAAACCTCATCACCGAATCGTTTATAACCACCTTGCGCGGAACGTATCACTCGCGTATTCAATACCCCAATGTCCAAAAACATGACCGCGATGCAACCGTGCTGTCTTCACGAAAAGAAAAGAAACATGATTAATATTGACGCTCAATACGAATTTCCCGACCACGCCCTGCTGGAACGCGCCGCGCGGTTTACGCTGGAGCATGAATCCGCGCCGAGCAACGCCGAGATGACCATTGTCCTCGCCGACGATGTCCAGTTGCAAGAATTGAACAAGCAATATCTTGGCATTGACGCGCCGACCGATGTGCTTTCCTTCCCTGCCGATGACGAGATAGACCCCGAAACCGAAACTCTCTATCTTGGCGATGTAATCATCTCCGTTCCGCGCGCCGCGCAGCAAGCCGAAGCGGCGGGACACCGCCTTGAAGAAGAGGCGCAATTGCTGGTGGTGCATGGCGCGCTTCACCTGCTGGGACACGACCACGCCGAACCCGAAGAAAAAGCCCGCATGTGGCAGGCGCAAGCGGAGATTATGGTGCGGCTTGGGCTTTCGCATGTGAAGGTTGTGGAGGAATGAAGCGGCGTGAGATACGAGATACGAGTTACGAGACACGAGATGCGAGTTACGAGATACGAGATGCGAGATGCGAGTTTACGCATGTAACTTGTAACTTGTAACCTGTAACCCATAACCTGTAACCCGTACCCCGCATCACTCCCCCCATGAAACAGTTTTTCCTCTCCCGTCTCCGTTCCTTTGGTCACGCTTTTCGCGGGTGGCTTCACGTCTTAAAAACGCAAAGGAACGCCTGGATACACAGCGTGGCGGCGGCGGTTGTTTTCCTTGTTTGCTTCTGGCTTGAACTTCCCCCGCGCGATTGGGCGGTGATTATCCTGACCGTCGCCTTCGTTTTCGCGGCGGAGTTTATCAACACCTCCATCGAAGCGGTGGTGGATTTGGCGACCGAAGAACATCATCCGCTGGCAAAGATTAGCAAGGACGTAGGCGCGGGCGCGGTGCTGTTGGCGGCGCTGGCGGCGGTATTGGTGGGGCTGCTGATTCTAGGACCGCCGTTGTGGAAAAAGATATTGGTAATTGGTGGTTGGTAAGTGGTAATTGGAGATTGGTGGTTGGTGATTGGTAATTGGTGATTGGAGATATTGATGTCTTTCAAATTCGGAACGGTTGGTTCGCCTATTGGTACGCCCAAAAAGCCGGGCGGTTCGCCGGGGGCGATTGCGTTCAGCGCTTCGATTGGTTTGGACGCGCTGGAACTCGGCTGGGTGCAATCCGTCCGCGTGACGGAGGCGACCTGCGGGGCGATTAAAGCCGCCGGGGAGCAGAATCAAGTCGCCCTGAGCGTGCACGCGCCGTATTTCATCAACTTGAACGCAAGCGACGAGGAGTGGGTCAAATCGCGCAAGCGGTTGATGGACGCGGCGCATTACGGCTTTCTGGCGGGCGCGACGGATATTGTCTTTCACCCCGGTTCGTATTTTGGCGGCGACCCAAAGGATGTTTTGAAAGTCGCCATTCCGCGCTTGCGGGGCTGCGTGGAGGAGTTGCAAAAAAACGGCGACGCGGTAACGTTGCGCCCGGAGACGATGGGCAAATCCGCCATGCTCGGTTCGCTGGAAGACGCGCTGGAAATGTCCAAACTGGATTTTGTGCTGCCATGCCTCGACTTTGCCCACCTGCACGCCCGCCCCGGCGACGGCTCGATGAACACTTATGACGAGTGGGCGCGCCTGCTGGAAAAGTACGGCAAAGCGCTTGGCGAAGAATCGCTCAAGCGTTTGCATGTTCATCTTTCGGGCATTGAGTATGGCGCGAAAGGGGAGAAGAATCACCTGCCGCTGTCCGAAGCGGATTTGGATTTGCAAGCCTTGTTTAAGGCGCTGCGTGAGTTCGGCTGCGGCGGACGTATTTTGTGCGAAAGCCCCATCATGGAAGAAGACGCGCTGTATATGAAAAAGGTTTGGATGGAAACGGGCGGGGATTAAAAAAGCCGCAGCGCTTCGCCTTCGCGTTTCTTTCCTTTTTTTCGCAAAAATTCAAGCCTGTGTTCTTGTTTGATTCCGCCGTTGTTTTTCAACCGCTCCAAAATCATGGCGTAATAATCGGGGTGAATTTCGCAAGAAACGAAGTTGCGCTTTAAGGCTTGACATAAGACAATCTCCGACCCGGAGCCGCCGAATAAAATCATCACATTGTCGTTTTCCTGCGTGCAGGACTTGATGAGAGTTTCCACCAATCCCAGCGGAATTTGGCAGGCGTGGAAGGTTTTATCTTTGGAGACGTTTTTTACCAAGTCATAGTACAGCCATGAGTAAGGCATGCGCCCTTTGTGACCTTCGGCAATGCGCTGTTTAATGCGTTTATCGTTGGGGTTGAGGTAAGGCTCGGCGACGTTTTCCTTGTAAAAATGATTTTCCTTTGATTTTGTGGCGTGCAAAATGGAGCGATGCGCCGTTGTGAAGCGCCGCGGGCTGTGACCTACGTTTGTGTTGTAAACCCAGACGTAATCGAAGACGTCGCAGGCGGCTTGGTCCAGATACTTGACTCGCAAGTAGGCGTTTTGCTTCGGGTAGTTGATGGTGAAAAAATTGCCCGTAGGCTTCAATACCCTCATGCTTTCTTTTGCAAGTTCGATATACCATTCGATATATTCTTCCCACGCGGTCGTATATCTTTTCCCGGAATAATTTACGCCGACGTTGTAATCGGGGTCGCCGTACACCATGTCCATCGATTCGTCCGGCAGACTTTTTAAGACTTTCAAAACGTCTTCGTTGAACACTTTGTTCAGGAAACGCTCAAGCATTTTGACCTGCCAATCTGTACTCGACGGATTTTATTAGCCGGATGGAGGCGATATCGAAAACGTCCGAAAAATCGTAAGCCCACAAACTCAGCACGGATTGACCGCCTTCCATGCGGCGCGTTACATAGACGCAGACTATCTGTTTGATTTGTTCGCCAGACCCGCTCTGCGCGCTTTTTGCTTTTTGATAATACAGAAAAGGGTGATACAGCAATTAACTATTCCAACACAAACTTCGTCGGGTTCTCGAAAAACTTCGTCCACGCGAGGCATTGACGGGGGGTGAAGACATACAGCCCGCCTTCGTCCCATTGCGCGGGTTCGGGCGCGTAGCCTTCGGATTCGTATTTGCGCTTGTATTCGGCGGCGAGTCTTTCCGCAAGCTCTTTGGGGGGCTTTGGCGCGGGCGCGGACTCGCCGTCCATGATGACCACGTCGCTGCCGCTTTCGAGGTGCAGACTCGTCTTGGGGTTGGTTTCCAAATTCCGCGCGTGACGGGTCTCCGGGCTGCCGTCGTAGTAAAACTTCCCGTCCACGAACACGCCCCAGCGGGGAACGACATGCGGCGCGCCGTTCGGGCGCACGGTGCATAGCCAATAATTGACGGAGTCCGTTAATCGCTTTTCCACATACTCCCATGAAACTTCCGAGACGGGATTATCCACATAGCCTTTGGGGAAAGTAGGGCGTGTTGTTTTCATTTTTTCTCCAGCGCTTTTTTCACCGCTTCATATACGTCCACAACGCCGTAGCCGTAGGCGTTATTGGGGGAATCTCCGCTAAAACAGCCAAGCGAAGTTTGCCCCGCGTAAGGCTTTGCCGTTTCGATGATGAGACGCTCCGTCGCGTCAATATCCCCAATCAAATCGGGCTGCGCGGACCAAATCAACGCCACCACTCCGGTCAAATGCGGACCCGCCATCGAAGTTCCGCTGTTTTCGCCGTATGTGCCGTTGGGCAGGGAGGAGAAAATCTCCACGCCCGGCGCGGCAATATCCGGCTTGATTCGTTTTGACCCGTCCGCAGTCACCGGTCCGCGGCTGCTGAAATCCGCCATGTTCCCGAATTGGTCAATCGCCCCGACGGAGAAAACCGAATCGTACAACGAAAGCGGGGAAGCCACCGTCTCGCAGTTGGGACCGTCGTTGCCCGTTGAAACAACCACGAAGATTCCCGCCGCGCGCAAGTTATCCGCCGCGTACAACAGCGCGTTGGGGTCGCAGCCTTCAATTTCCGGGCAGCCCCACGAATTGTTGAAGACGTGCGCGCCGCGCGTTGGGTCGCCGTCTTTCAGCGGGTCGCCGCCCTGCGGAAACGGCGCGAACAAAAATTGCATACAGTCCAAATACAAGGCGGGGTTGCCGAGGTTGCGGTCAAGGTTTACGCAGCCAATCCACTGCGCTTTGGGGGCGACTCCGATTCCGTTTGCGCCGAGAATCGTCCCCAGCGTATGCGTGCCGTGACCGCCTTCGTCGTTTGGCGAGGTCGTCCCGTCCCACGGGTCGAACCAGTTGTAATCGCCGCCCGTCAATCGTCCGCGATATTGCTCGCGCAACGCGGGATGATTCCCATCCACGCCCGAATCCGCCTGCCCGACGACAATGCCCTGACCTTGCGCGCCGAACTCGTCCCAAACCTTGTCCGCGCCAATCATTTGGATATTCCAAATCACGCTGCCATCGTGCGCGGATTCCATTCCGGGCTGCGGCTCGTCTTCGGGCGCGTAACGCAGGCGCGGACTGTATAACACGCGCTCCACGTCGGGGCGGGATTCCAAATACAGTTTGAGGAAAATTCCGCCGCGAACTTCCATCGCGTTTTCCAGATAATACGGCGTGTATTCGATGTTTGCCTTATCCAGAAAACTTCGCAAATCCGCTTGAGACTTGTTGGCATGTTCCGTCAATGTTTTGTACGCTTTTGAAACGCGCTCGTCGCGGTTTTTAATTTTTGAGACGTTCGATAAATCCGCCTGCTCTTTCATTATCACAAACAACCTGTCGCCGTAATTTCCGCGATTGCCAAACAGGAGGAACGCGCCCGCGATGAGAATCCACAGGGCGATGGAGCCAGCCCACGCCACCGCGCGTTTTGTGCGCGGACCGGCGAGCGATTCGGCTCCCCATCTTAATCCCAGCCCCAAGCCGCTGACCAATATGCCAACGAGAATCGCCCAGAGGGAAGCTTTGACCGCGATGTTGCCCGCGTCGCCCAACACAATGGCGAACTCGGTCGGGTCGAACATCGCCAGCGCGGAGAAGGTCAAGAATCCAACCGCCGTTGCCGCCGCAAATTTGGACGGCATGACCGAAGCGATGGCAAACGCAAACGAGGGAAGCAGGACGAGCAAAAGCAGTTGCGCGCCGTCGAAGCCAAACGCCGAGCCGAGCAGCGCGAGCGTCGCTCCAATGCCCGCTCCGTCGAGCAGCATGTTTTCTGTGGAATCTTGAATCAGCGCCGCCGCAAACAGACCGAACGCCATGCTTGCGAGGAACGCATAGAGCGTATCTTCCCACGAGCCGAAAGAGCCGTACAGCAGATAGGGCAAAATGCCCGCGCCCGCAATGAGCAGCCCAAACGGCTTGGCGGACACATCCCATGTGATGTTATTTTTGCGAATCCAAATGACGACGCCCGCGCCGACGAGGGATAACGCGAACTGACTCAACGCCGCAATCTGGTCGTCGTTGGCGGAGAGGAACTTCAACCCCAGCGCGGGAAACGCAAACAACGCCGCGCCGAACATGCTTGCATACACCGGCTTGAAGCGCTCGTCTTTGTTTAACTTCCACAGCAAGCCCGTCAGCAGCGACATGAACGCGGCTTGAAGCGCCAGCCCGACGACCCCGCTCCATTCCAACTGCTTGACGCTTAACGAAATAATCGCCGCCTGCTCCATGCCCCACACGACGAAATGATAGACGAACAGGCACAACGGCATGGGCAGCGCCACGACCAAAAACAAAATCAACGCGCCCGTTGAACGATTTTTAGATTGTTCCATGTTTTCCATATTTCACTCTCGCTGACACTGACCGCCGACCACCGACCACTGATTACTGATAACTGATAACTGATAACTGATAACTGGTAATTGGTGATTGGTGATTGGTGATTGGCGATTAATCCTCCGGCGCTTGCGGAATCTCCGCCTCCGGTCCGTGCGGGTGAACGTTGAATAATTTGAATCCCCATTGTACCGAAGGTCCAATTAATACCGCAAATATCACCGTGCCAATTCCGGCGGGACCGCCCAGCAGCCAGCCAATGGCGACAACCGTGACTTCAATGATTCCGCGCGCGAGGCGCAAGCTCAACCCCGTAGTGCGTTTGATGGCGAGCATCAAACTATCGCGCGGACCCGCGCCTGCATCCACGCCGATGTATATTGCGCTGGCGAGTCCCATCATCACAATCGCGGTCAGCAGCATGACAATTTGCACGGGCAGGTTGTCATCCACATTTGGAATCAACCACAAGGCAAGGTCTTCCCACGGACCAATGGAGAGGATGTTGCCCAAAGTTCCCCAGCCGATTTTTTCACGCAACATCAACGCGCCTGAAAGCACAAGGAAGCCCATTATCACCGTCATCGTTCCGGGCGTCACTTTCAAAATTTTTGCAAGCGCCACTTCCAATACCGCCCACGCGCTTGTTCCAAGATTGCCGCGAATCATCAAGGCAATGGCAAAGCCAAACATCAAAAATCCGACTTGAATTCTTAAAAAGTCGGAGGGAAAAGTTTTCCAGCGAATCGGTTTTAACATACATCTCCTTTATGAAATGAGATGATACCATGATGTGATACACTCGCCGCATGAAACAAATTTTTGAAACCCGTCAAAATCAATTTATCATCAGCGACGACCCAAAGCGTTTGGATATGAACGCCGCGTATGACATGCTCTCGCGTTCCTATTGGGCTGCCGCCCGCCCGCGTGAAAAGAACGAGCTCGGCTTTCAAAATTCGCATGTCTTCGGCGTGTACAATGGAACAAAGCAAATCGGCGTGGCGCGTGTCATCACCGATTATTCGATTTTCGCGTATCTTTGCGATGTATTTATCGAAGACGAATATCGCGGTCAGGGCTTGGGCAAATGGCTGATTGAAACCATCCTCGAACATCCCAACCTTAAAGAAGTTCGCCGCTGGCTGCTGGTCACAGATGACGCTTCCACTTTATATGCGCGCTACGGGTTCGAGCCTTTGCCCGAAGCGGAAAAATGGATGCAGCGATTGCGTCCCTTTGCAGGGGAGTAAAATAAGCGGGTATGAATCGGCTCTCGGAATTTTTTAACCAACGCATCCGGCGCGGATTGACGCGCCGGTGGAACAACTTCAAAGTGGCAGGCATGGCGCGGCGGGTGGGCAAACTCTCCCCGCAGCCTTCCGGCGCGCCCGTTGTTTTTTTCAAAGCCTCCACCGGCATTGACGACCTTTCATGGAACAGCGGATTTCACCTTCTCTCTTCATGGGCGCTGCGTCTAAAAGGAATCCCGGTGGCGTATTTTGCCTGCCATGCGGGCATGAGCAAATGCGTGCTGGGAACAAACCGCGACGCGCCGCAAAAAGCCATGCCGTGTAAATCTTGCATCACGCAGTCCCGCGCGTTGTATGCGGGCGTCGAATCGAAGGTTGAAGGTCAAGCGTCGCAGGTGAATTGGTTTTCATTTGAACGCGATGACCAATTGACATCCGCGCTTCAACACCTTCCGCTTGCGGATTTGATGAACTTTACATGGCAAGGCATTCCGCTGGGCAAACTTTGCCTGCCCGGTCTGCGCTGGATTTTGCGGATTCACCACTTGAATGACGATGAAAACACGCGCTATTTGCTGCGTGAATATATTGCCTCCGCGTGGAATGTGGCAAAAAAGTTTTCGGCGTTTTTGGACGAAACAAAACCCCGCGCAGTGGTTGTCTTTAACGGGCAGTTTTTCCCTGAGGCGGCGGCGCGTTATGTCGCCCAACAACGCGGATTGCGGGTCATCACGCATGAGGTGGGGCTGCAGCCCGCCAGCGCGTATTTCACCGAGGGGGAAGCCACCGCGTACCCCATTCACATCCCCGCTGAGTTTGAACTATCCGCGCGGCAAAACGCAATTTTGGATGCGTATCTGGCAAAGCGCTTTCAAGGCGATTTTACAATGGCGGGCATTAAGTTTTGGACGGATATAAAAGGGCTGGATGAATCGTTTTTGCAAAAAGCCGCAGGGTTCAAGCAGATTGTGCCGGTCTTTACCAATGTGATTTTTGATACCAGCCAGCCGCACGCCAACACCGTGTTTGAAGATATGTTCGACTGGCTCGACATGGTGTTGCAAATCATCCGCGAACACCGCGAGACGCTGTTCGTCATCCGCGCCCACCCGGACGAATTGCGAGTCCGCAAAGCCAGCCGCGAAACGGTGGAAGGCTGGGTGGAAGCGCGCCAAGTGAAAAACGAGCCAAACGTCATCTTTGTCGGTCCCAAAGAGCCGTTGAGTTCGTATGAGCTGATTCAAAAATCCAAGTTTGTGATGATTTACAACTCCACCATTGGATTGGAGGCGTCCATCATGGGCGCGGCGGTGTTGTGCGCGGGCAAGGCAAGGTTTACGCAATATCCCACCGTTTTCTTTCCGCAAACGGCGGAGGAAGTGAGAAACAAAACAAAAGAATTTTTGCAGGCGGAAAAAATTGAAATCCCCGCCGAATTCAAAACCAATGCGCGGAAGTTTTTGTATTACCAGTTATACAAAACATCCCTGCCGTTTGGCGGTTTTCTTGAGCCTTCCGTGCGCGTGACGCAAACAAAATTAAAAACATTTGATGTGAACGATTTGCTGTCCGCCGAATCCATCAACGTCATTTTGGACGGGATATTAAACAACGGCGATTTTTTGTTAAAAGATTAATGTTCAAGTTTTCATTCCACTTAATGTAAAGGATTTCATCATACATGCCAGACCTTGAATCGCTTGCGCGGAAAATCACCGCCATTCTTTTCACGCAGCAATCCCTCGCTTCTGCGGGGTTTATTGCCGCCGCCACGCTTAATTCCATTGTCGGCAAGGAGCTCAGCGGACATGCCGACTGGGCGGGCGTGCCTTCCGCTGTGTATTTAATGGCGGGCGCGTTTGCCGCTTTCATGTGGGGATATGTGTTCGACTCCATTGGACGGCGCAACGGGCTGACTTTGGGCTTGCTCATCGGCGCGTTGGGTTCCGGCGTTGCCTTTTATGCCATTGCCATTCATGCTTTTCTTCTTTTCTTGTTTGGCTTGGTGTTGATGGGAATTGCAAACGCAGCCGTCACGCTGGGACGTTTCGCCGCCGCCGAAGTGAATCCCCCCGAACATCGCGGGCGCGCCATCTCCAATGTTGTCATCGGCGGAACGGTTGGCTCGGTGGTCGGTCCCTTCGTAGCGGGACCTGCCGGCGCGCTCATCGGTCAATGGGGCATTGATGAACTCGCGGGCGCGTACCTCGTCAGCCTTGCGCTGTTTGTTTTGGGCGCGGTAATTGTCTTCTTTGGCTTGCGCCCCGACCCGAAAGAGATTGCCAAACTCGTCGCGGAAAAATATCCCGATACGATTGCCCGCTCGCGGGTGGTGAGAACCGCGCGTGAGATTTTTTCCCAACCTGCCGCGCTTGTCGCATTAACCAGCATGGTGCTGGGACAAATGGTGATGGTGCTGGTCATGGTCATTACATCCCTGCACATGAAAGACCACGCGCATCCGCTGGGCGATATTTCCATTGTCATCTCATCACATACGTTTGGCATGTATGCGTTTTCCATCATCTCCGGCAGGCTTGCCGACCGCTGGGGGCGCAAGCCCGTCATCATCACCGGCGCGGGGACTCTCGTCCTCTCTTGCATTGCCGCCACTATCTCGCCGGATGTGCTTCCATTAGGCGTGGCGTTATTTTTACTTGGCTTGGGATGGAACTTCTGCTTTGTGGGCGGTTCAACTTTGCTGGCGGACCAACTCTCCCCCGATGAACGCGCGCGGACTCAGGGCTTAAATGACCTGCTCGTCGGGCTGGCATCCGCGGCGGGCAGTTTTTCCAGCGGGTTTATCTTCGCGGCGTTTGGATACAACCTCATGGCGTACATCAGCGCGGCAGTGGCGTTGATTCCATTCACGCTGACGTTGTTTTGGAAACCGAAACCCATTCCGCATTTTGCGTAACAAAAAACGCTCCGAACAACGGAGCGTTTTCTTGTGCGTTAATTAACCCAAGTTGCTACCCTTGCTTAATTTTTACCGCAAAGGCGCGGAGGACACGGAGAAATTCATTAAAAACTCTGCGCCCTCTGCACATCGGCGGTTCAAAACAGGCAAAACCCTTCTTCCCTTTTGAAGGCGGCAGCTTGCGTTAATTACTTCTTCTTTGCCATTAAACTTGCCGCGCTTTTGCCCACCAGCACAAAACCGGTTTGCAGGGCTTTTTCTGAGGCGGCTTCATCCAGCCCGGTGCGTTTGGAAATTTCGCTCACCATGCCGCTTTTCCTCAACAGGGCGGGGTCAATCTTGCCCGCGTTGATTTGTCCCATCATGTCTTCAAAATTAAATTCAGTGGAGTCGCGCCCGGAGGCGGGGTGGTGGGCAAGCAGTTTGTGAGCGATGAAGGAAACAACAATCATGGCAATTTCGGGCGGGATGTTTGCCTTCTTTGCCAGCGGTTCAACAAACGGCTGCAGCATGGTCATAATGGGGCTGTTCATTGCGCCTTGCTGCTGCCCGCCCATGACGGCTTCAAGAATGCTCATTATGCCGCCCAGTCCGTTTTGGGGGGCGGCAGGCTGGGGCTTGGGCTGCGACCCGCCAAGCAAGCCGCCCAACAGCCCTGCCACGTCGCCCGCGTCCACGCCGTCCGATAAATTCACATTTTGCGCGCCCTGCAAAAGTCCGCCCACAAGGCTTGCCATTGGGTCATCCTGTCCGCCTGCGTTTCCCTGCTGACGTGAACTGACCAATGCTTTCAAAATATCTTCCATGATGATTTTTCCTTTTGAATTTGACTTAAAGAAAAACGCGGCGATTTTGCGCCGCATTTTTGGTGGCTTATTCCGAATCGCTTGCGGCGGGCTTGTCTGCCGCCGGGCTTTCCTTCTTTTCACTCTTGCTGTTTTTCTTCGCGTTGGAGGTATCCCCCGAAGGCGATTTGTGGTCGGTGGCGTAGAAGCCTGACCCTTTGAAGATGATGCGTGTAGGCGTAATCACCTTTTTGAGCGCCTTCTTGCGGCATTCAGGGCAGGTCTTCAACGGCGCATCGGTGAAGGATTGCTGGCGTTCGAACTGCACTCCGCAGGACTCGCAACGATATGTATAAACTGGCATAGTTTTTCTCCTTACTTCTTTCTTGACGACGGTTGGCATTATAGCCCCCATATTGTGACATGGCAAGACTTCAAAGGGGGCGTGTTATAATTTTCTAACATTTTTGACAACGAGGTTTTTTATGTTAAAAATCGAAATCACCTACTGCGCGGTTTGACATTACACCGACCGAGCCGTGCGCTTGCTGGATGAATTGCTGAAAAAATTTGAACCTGAAATTGAATCAGCCGCGCTGATTCCTTCGGATGGCGGCAGGTTTGAAGTGACCGTAAACGGAAATTTGATTTATTCCAAATTGCAAACTCACCGCCACGCTGAGGAAGGCGAAGTGGCAAACCTGATTTCACAGTTGATTAAATAAATTCAGAAATATGAATTCGTATTTCATGCTTTGAGGTTATCCATGACAAAAAAAGGCAGAGTATTTTCGGGCGCGCGCCCAACCGGAAGGCAGCATCTTGGCAACTATCTGGGCGCGATTAAGAACTACGTCGCATTGCAGGATGACTACGACTGTATCTACTGCATTGTGGATGTTCACGCATTAACCACCGTGGAAACCACGCAGGATTTGCGCCAAAACACCTTTGAAATGGCAATTGACTGGCTCGCCGCCGGGCTTCGCCCCGAAGAGTCCATCATCTTCGTGCAATCCCACGTTCCGCAGGTGATGGAACTGCACACCTACCTTTCAATGGTGACGCAGTGGGGCAAACTCACCGACCTGCCGACCTTCAAAGAAAAAGTGCGCGACCATCCCGATAATGTCAACTACGGTCTGGTGGGCTACCCTGTGTT
>DAOTZP010000274.1:0-6813 GCA_034434265.1 Anaerolineales bacterium
ATGGCGTTCCTGCGGCGGCAATTTTGGTGTTGCAATATGGCAATGTGAATGACTCGCGCGGCGCGATGGATAAAGAGACTGCCGCCAAAACGGGCGCAAATGAGTTGATTCAAACGCTGGCAATTGAAGACGCGTGCCGCAGCGGTTGTCGTTATTATCATATGGGAGAGTCCGGCAACTCTTCTTCCATTTCCCATTACAAGGAACGTTTTGGCGCGGAGGCATATTCTTACTTTGAATATTATGTGGAGCGGTTTCCCCTTACCCGCATGGATTCCGCATTGAGGAATTTGGTTAAACGTCTTATTGGGTTTCAAGACCATTAAATTGGAAATATGCAAAATGGGCGTTCGCGCTGCGTTTCAGTCTGTGATTGACCAGTTTCAGTTTTGGTTCGATATTTTTCCCGGCGGCGACTATCAGCCTTTGCCGTGGATTGGTATTCATCGGGGAAGGCGCGCCGAAGGCACCCGAGCCCGGTGGGAGGTTATTCGCTCCGCGCTTTTTGATTCTCCCGTTTCATCTGGCATGGATATTGGCTGTAACATGGGCTACTTTTGTTTTGAACTGGCGCAAAACGGCATTCCCATGCTGGGGGTGGATATGGACAGCCGTTACCTGCGTATTGCAAAATACGCGCGCTATAAAATAGGTTTGCAGAAAGTGGCTTTAAGCGAAATGGAAGTGAATACGGAAACAGTTTGCCTGCTTCCGGTCACTGACCTTGTGCTGCTGTTGTCGGTTTGGCATCACTGGGTAAAAGTTTACGGGTTGGATGAAGCAACAACCCTGCTTGCTCTGCTTTGGGATAAATGCGGAAAGATAATGTTTTTTGAAACCGGCGAAGCCGAAATGACGCCGGATTTCGGTCTTTCTTTTCTGGGCAATTCTCCCCGCGCGTGGCTGGAAAGTTACCTAGCCAAAACCTGCCCCAATTCTGTTGTGACGCACCTTGGGCGGTTTAAGGCATTCGCGCCGCGCGGCAATGAAACGCGCAATGTTGCTTATCGCAATCTGTTCAAAATTTGCCGAAAGACCGAATAATGAAGCATTTGTTTTCTTTTTGCTTTTTGCTTTTGTTGGGCGTCAGCTGTATTTCCACTCCGGCGCAGGTATTCATTCATCCTGATGTTGTTCCTTATGGAGTCGGCGGGGATTGGTCTTTAATTTTTAATGATGAATTCACAGGCGATGAATTGAACGCGCAAAAATGGAGCGACTGCTACTGGTGGGATTGGCAAAATCATGGATGCACAAACAGCGGCAATCATGAATTGCAATGGTATCAGCCGGGTAATATTCTGGCGGCTGATGGTATTTTGCATCTTCGCGCGTTTGAAGAATCAATCCGCGCCGGTGATGGGAAGACGTATGCGTTTACTTCCGGCATGATTTCTTCCGGCAGGAGCAGGGAAGACCCTTTGCCGCCGGGGTTGGCATTTCAATATGGCTATGTGGAAATTCGTGCAAAACTTCCCCGCGGGCAGGGTTTGTGGACCTCGTTTTGGCTTTTGCCGGTGAACAATCAAAATGACCGCTCCAAGCCTGAAATTGACATGATGGAGATGTTGGGCCATCAACCGCAAAAAATTTATATGACCTTTCACTATCAAACAGATGCGGATGATGACGCGCAGCAAAGTGAGAACTGGGTTGGACCCGATTTTTCCGCAGACTGGCACATCTTTGGTTTGGATTGGCAGCCAAATATGCTCATCTGGTATGTGGATGGCGTTGAGCGGTGGCGTTATTTGGACGCGGCTTACATCCCAAACGAGCCGATGTATTTAATCCTCAACCTTGCCGTCGGAGGGGATTGGCCCGCCCCCCCTGATGATTCCACCGTCTTTCCGGCGGATTTGCAGGTTGATTACGTCCGGGTTTGGAAACGGCAATAACGGAATAATATGATGACTTTCCATAAGCGAATCTTAAATATTCCCATTGTCACACAATTGCTTTCGCACCTGCGCGAGCCTTTATACCGCAATGGGTACGCGCTTGTGTTTAGCTCCGCCTCTGCTTCCGCATTGGGAATGATTTATTGGATTGCCGCAGCCCGCACATACCCAGCCGGTGTCATTGGTTTGAATTCCGCCGTAATATCGGCGATGATTTTTCTTGCCAATCTCTCGCACTTTAACTTAATGAATGTCTTGAATCGGTTTTTGCCAAACGTCAACCGTCCTGCGGCTGCGCGGATGATAGCCTCTTCGTATCTGGTCAGTTTCATTGCGGCTGTTGTTTCCAGTCAAATTTTTATTCGCGGGGTGAGTCTGTGGGCGCCGGAGTTAAGTTTTCTCGAATCCAGCGCTGCTTTGAACATATCCTTTACTGCGGCGGTGATAATCTGGTGTATTTTTGTGCTGCAAGACAGCGCCATGACAGGCTTGCGCCAGTCCATTTGGGTGCCGGTTGAAAATTTATTCTTTGCGGCAACGAAAATTGCCTTGTTATTTTTTCTGTCAACTTTTTTGCCTTCCTACGGCGTATTTGGGTCGTGGGTTGTTTCCGCGCTGATTACCCTGCTGCCGACAAATTTTTTAATTTTTGGGCGGTTGTTGTTGAAGCATCAGGCGGCTGGGGAAGAGTCCCGGCAAATTGGCGTTGTGCAAATTATTAAATATATCGCCGGGGATTACTTTGGCTCTTTGGTGAGTTTGGCGGCAATCAGCCTGCTGCCAATTGTGATTGTTGCTCAAATCGGCGCGGAGGCAAACGCCTACTTTTATCTTTCATGGACAATTGCGTACGCGCTGTATCTTGTCAGCCGGAATATGGGCATGTCTTTTATTGCGGAAGTTTCAGCGGACCAATCCAACTTAAAGCCGGTCAGTTACCGTTTATTTATCAATACCGCGCGCTTGATTGTGCCGGTGGTGGCGGTTATCTTGATATTTGCCCCGTTGATTTTGCGTCTGTTTGGCGAAGAATATGCCGTTGAAGGCGTGACGCTGCTGCGCTTGTTGTGCCTGTCCGCGATTCCAAACATGGTCGTCTCAATTTATACAAGCATCGTCCGCGTGCAGCGGCGCGTGTTTCCGCTTTTTGTTTCCCTTACTTTGCCGTACATCCTTGTTATTTGTTTTAGTTTTCTTCTCATGAAACCTTATGGAATTATTGGGGTCGGGATTGCCTGGCTTGCCGGGCAATCTTTATTTGCCATGATTTTATTTGCCGCCGAACTTCGCTTTCTTTGGGCTGCGGAAAAAATTGCAGCGCGCTCGTCATGAAGACACTTTTTTATTTTTTTAGCCGCCTGCTTGCGTATGCGCGGGCAAAACTGGTTGTTTTGCGTATTGCTCCAAAGCTTTCGCAATTGCTCAGCCCCATAACGTCTTTGCCGGGTGCGGTTCCCCTTGAAGACTGGCGCATTTATCAGGCGCATTATTCATTGAGCGATATGGATGTCATTTCAGTCGGACCGGCAGGGCAGCCGCCTTTATTGATGCTGCATCTGCCGCGTTCACAATCTGCCATTTCCGGGTTTGCGCATCATCTTCAAACTTGCGAGAGCCTCCGCGCCGACCCGCGCTTGGATGCGGATTGGAAAAATCTACTGCCACGTTTGATATATAAAGGCGAGTTTAATCATTTGCCTTACTATGTGATGGAGCGGATTGATGGTTCAAGTTCCGCCTTGATGAAAGCCGATTTTGACCGTCGAAAAGCCGCGCTGCAAACCGCTTTTCGCGCTATTCTTCATCTGCATCAGGCAACCGCCCTCAACCTGAATGTGGATGTGGAAATTTTCAATCATTGGGCGCTTGCGCCTCTTAATGTGATTCGTCACTCAACGATGATGTATTACCACCCGCAAAGCCATGCCCTGTTGGATAAACTGGAAAAACACTTGTTGTCTTCAATTTTTAACAAACCGATGGCGGTGTGCCGCATTCACGGCGATTATTGGCCCTCCAACATCCTGTTTGACCATGACGGCTTGCGGGTGATAGGAATTATTGATTGGGATTTATCCGAACCTTTGGGCCTGCCTTCCAAAGATTTGGTTAATCTGTTTCTTTCAACCCGCAAATTGGAAAATTCCAAAATGGAGTTGGGCGAAATTATGGCGGAAACGCTTAAACGCGGGGTTTGGCGCGATTACGAGCAGGAACTTTGGAATCAGGCGCAAACTGCGCTGGGCGGCAATTTTCCCAATGTATCCGATGCTGTTTTGCTTTTTTGGGTGCAGCATATTTGCGCAGTGTTGGAGAAATCTTGGCGCTATTCCGTAAATCCTGTGTTTGCATACGGAAATTTTGTGAGCGTTTTGCGGTGTCTCGAATCATAATGGCTAAAATCATAAATATGGCGGTTTGATATATTTATTTTTTCAACCCGGATATTCCCGCTGAAATCAATGTAAATGCCGTTGATAACGTCACCAACGCCAGCAGCAGCGCGCGCCAATCCACAATTTGTTGGATGACTTGCGCGCTGCCTCCTTGACCTTGTCCTTGTCCGCGCCCTTGACCTTGCCCGGTGATGGATGGCAGCAACCCGAAGAGTTGCGTGTTTGTGTTTGTGTTATTCCGCCACCACGGACCTCCTCCGCCGCGCGTGATGGTCGCCACTTCGGGCGCGGTCGCTTCCCACTGGCGGATGAATCCTACAATGGCTTGAATTTGCGCTTCACTCATTCTGTCGCCCCAAGTCGGCATGGCGGTTCCCGGCACGCCGTTGGTGATGATTTGTTGAATGGCTTGGTCGCTTCTATCCACAAAGAAAGATTTGACATTCAATGACGGCGCGCGCGGCGTGCCTTGACCTTCGGGTCCGTGACAGCGCGAACAATTCGCCGCGTAAAGTTGACTCCCCAGCGCGATGGATTCTTCGGTGGTGGGGATGGGGATGTTGGGCGCGGGAATCGTCCCCGCGGGAATTTCCTCCCACCGCTTGATGAGAGTCACCAGCGCGGAGATTTCCTCCGGGCTGAGTGTGCTGCTCCACCCTGCCATGAGTGTGCCGGTGTTGCCGTAGGATAAAGTCCGCGTTAAATCTTCTGCGGTTTTATCGCGCGTGTCCTGGTCATTCAACGCGGGCGCAATGCTTGTGCCGACTCCATCCGCGCCGTGACAGGAGACGCAGTTCGCCGCGAAGAGTTGCACGCCTGTTTGCAAAATTGCGCCATCGGGTAACTGCCCGACCTGAGCCAAGAGCGCGGGGTCTGCTTCGGTGGTGAAGGGAATCAGCGGCGCGAGTCCAAGGTTGACCACGCGGTCGCCGGTTTCTTTCCAATCGCCGTATTGAATCAGCAGCGCGAGTTCGTTAATTTGATAATCACTCAACGCGCCGCCGTCGGTGATTGACCATGCGGGCATGGCGGTTTGGTAACGTCCGCGCGCGATTGTCTTTTGAATTTCTTCAAACGGCATGGTCTTGAGCGCGGGATTGTTCAACGCGGGCGTTGCGCCGATGCCTTCGCCGTTCAAGCCATGACACACCGCGCAGTTTTCGGCGTAGAGAGTCATTGCTTCTTCAAGTTGAATGTTGAGGATATCCGTTTGCGCTTGCGTGATGCGCGTTGGTTCTTGAAGCATGTACCAGCCGAGCGCGGCGGCAATGGCCATCGTCGCGCCAAGCCCGATGAGGGATTCGATGAGATAGGGTTTTGAGTTCATAAGAGTTCCTTGCGTAGCGCAAGTCTCTGACTTGCGTGGTAAATTGGAGATTTGCTCTACAATCTTGTGCGCAAATCGGAGATTTGCTCTACAATCTTGCGTGGTAAATTGGAGATTTGCTCTACAATTATGGATAAATAACCTGCGCGGTATCATAGGTTTGGCGCTGCATGATGTTCCCGGTATCCACTTTCACTTCACCGTTTTCGATGGTGAGCGCGAACAAATCCAGCGGGCGCGGGGCGGGCGGATTTTCGACAACGCCTTGCTGGTCGAATTGCGAGTTGTGACACGGGCAGATGAATTTCTGCGCGGTTTGGTCCCAGGGGACGGTGCAGCCGAGATGGGTGCAACGGTGATACACGGCGAGGAATCCGCCGTCGCCAATGCGGACGATGTAGAAGCGTCCGTTGGGGATATGAGTGACGGAGTTTGGCGGAAAGTCATCCACCAGCCCGGCGGTGATGACGGAGCCGAATTCGCCTTCGGCTAAACGCGGTTGCAGATAGGCAAGGAATACGCCCGCAGTTTCAAGCGCGGCGACTCCGCCGAAGAATGCCCAGGCGATTTTGAGAAAATCGCGGCGGGAGAGGTTGGGGGAAGGGGTGCCGGTCATGGGTGTATCCAGTAATTGGAAATTGGAGATTGATGACTATTCGACTATCTGACTATTTGACTAATAAACTAATGGACTACCACAGGCATATTCCACGGGAAGTAGAGGCTCATGCCGGGTCCGCGGAAGTAGATGCCGATGATGGTGAGGACGATAAACGAGGTGAAAAGCAAGGCGGCAATGAACAGCACGCGCTCTTCGGTATCGGCTTGGAATTTTTTTGTAATCCAATCGTCGAGCAGGATGATGGGGAGCAATATCACCGCAAGGGGAATTAAGCCGTTGGAGATGAGCGGATTCCATGTTGGCAGCCAGAGAGTCCAGTTCAAAACATATTCATCAAGCAAAACCCAAATGGGAGTTGAAATCAACGCGATGCCGACGGCAAGCACGGTGAGCGAACGTCCGCGTTGGGAACGGAAGTACACGCCCACGCTTTTTTGATTCAGGTCAAAGAACGGGAGCAGGAAGACGCCGAGAATGGCAAGCGATGGAATGACAATTGCGCCGACCAGCGGATGAAAATGCAGCAACAGTTCTTGCAGCCCCATGAAATACCACGGCGCTTTGGCG